>NBMH01000026.1 GCA_002084875.1 Anaerolineaceae bacterium 4572_78
TTACCAAGTTCTATAACTCTAGCACAGGCTAAAACAACTTTCATTGGTACGATTGTTGCTTGCTTAGAGCCTTCTTGAATTGCCGTCCGTCGAGCGGATTTTTCTTCAGCGGTCTTTTTAGGCATTTTGAAGGCATCCATGACTAAATCGAACGCTTTAGCATCCTCATCAATCATGGCAATCAATTTTTGCTGTAGTTCTTCTGATACCTTCAGAATCTCATGCATTTCTGTTTGGACATCAGCATATCGCTTTTTGCCTATGGTCAACTGACAAACCATGCTGACCAAACTGGCTCCTACTGCTCCCGAAAGTGCAGCCGTACTACCACCGCCTGGCGTGGGGGCAGAACTGGCTAATTCTTTTAGAAATTGTTGTATTGTTGATACACTCATTTTTTGCTCCTTTGAAAATTATTTTTGAGATGATGATAACAGTATAATCATTTTCTACAATTTTGCAAAAAACGACATATTAATTATGTTGATAAAGCAAACAAACTATACCACCTAAAAAATCATATTGGTAGCCCCAACCCACCCCAGTCCACCCCTCTATACCATGTGGTGGGACGAACGGTTATCAAGTTATCTTAACATTCGCATTAATTTACCGTAAAACACAAAACTTTCTTCGGAAAAATGCTAATTAACTTAACAAAAATTTTTTTCTTAAGATTGCATCTTGACAAAAAAAGAAAAGTATGTTAAAATAGTACTTGATTAGTCAACAATTTACCAGTCAACTAATTGTAGTGAATTGAAATAATGATAGAGGAGGTATTTACATCAAAAACAGCTAATATAGTTTTTATCAAGTGTAGTATAGTAATTTGTCGGCAGGGGTTAATTTTTCAACCCATTTAATTTTTTCTAAGCATGTAACGGACTTATAGTCTGTTCATAGAAATACAGGCAAGATGCCCGTAACACATGATTTTTTAGATAAGGAGTTTACAATTAATGAAATCTCGTTTTAGTTTTCTCATAAAATTTTTACTCGTTTTAGTGGTACCTCTAGTTGCCACTCTGAGTTTGCCTCAAGAGAATAATGTGGTTGAGGCTACTATTGCTCCTCGCACTACGTTTGTTCATCTCTTTGAATGGAAATGGACAGACATTGCTCAAGAGTGTGAGGACGTTTTGGGACCCAAAGAGTTCTCTGCTGTTCAAGTTTCACCTCCAATGGAACATGCTTGGTTCAGTGAAGATGGCACATATCCATGGTGGCTTCGTTATCAACCCGTCAGCTATGACATCGAAAGTCGTAGCGGCACTCGTGCTGAATTTACCGACATGGTGTCACGCTGTAATGCGGTTGGCGTTGACATCTATGTGGACGCAATCATCAATCACATGACAGGTGTTGGTACTGGTACAGGAAACAACGGTACTCAATATTGGGAATATCATTATCCTGATACAGAATATGGCACTGATAATTTCCATCATTGTGGTCGCAACGGAAATGATGATATCAGTAACTACGGAGACCGCTGGGAAGTACAAAACTGTGAATTGGTCAACTTGACCGATTTATCAACCGATACTGATTATGTCCAACAAAAGATTGCAGATTACATGAATGACCTCATCAGTCTTGGTGTGGCAGGTTTTCGTTTGGATGCCTCCAAGCACATGGCAACTGATGACATCAATGCAATCAAGGCAAAATTAAACGGTGCCCCCTACATCTTCCAAGAAGTTATTGACCAAGGCGGCGAGCCAATTACTGCTGGTGAATACTTCCAAAATGGTGATGTAACGGAGTTTAAGTATAGTCTCAAAATTAGTGAAGCTTTCTATAGTGGGCAACTGTCATCACTATCAAACTTCGGCGAAGACTGGGGTTTTATGTCAAGTGATAACGCCGTTGTTTTCGTGGATAACCATGACAACCAACGTGGTCATGGTGGTGGTGGACATATCATCACCTATAAAGATAGTTCACTTTATGATTTAGCAAATGTGTTCATGCTTGCTTGGCCCTATGGCTATCCGAAAGTCATGTCAAGCTATGAATTTGATGACGGCAATGGTAGCCAAGGTCCCCCACAAAATGGTGATGGTTCAACTCAAAGCGTTGCTGAACTTGGCTGTTTCGGACACACCGACTCTACAGTACGTGGCTGGGTATGTGAACATCGCTGGCAACCGATTGCTAACATGGTCGCCTTCCGTAATATGACTGATGGGCTACCCGTAGAAAATTGGTGGGACAATGGAAATAATCAAATTGCCTTTAGTCGTGGTGACATGGGCTTTGTGGCAATCAATAAAGAAGGTAATGATTTAAGTCAAACATTCCAAACTGGTATGGACGCTGGTACATACTGCGATATTATCAGTGGTGATTTTGATGATGGCACTTGTACTGGCAATACTATAAATGTAAATGCTGATGGTACTGCGGCTATTACGGTTTTAGCAGGTAAAGCAGTGGCATTCTATGCCGCACCTGCAACCCCTGTTACTGCGACTCCCGCACCTCCAACACCAACTACTGACCAGAATGCAAACATTAAAATTCATTACAAGGGTTTGTCAAACCCGAACATTTATGCTTGGTCAACCGATGGTAGTGAAACCAAATTGCGTGGTGATTGGCCCGGTTCAAACATGACCGATGAAGGTAATGGCTGGTATGGCGATAGCTTTGATGAAACTTCAATTAACTTGATTTTTAATTCAGGCGGCAGTCAAACCACAGACTTGAATCGAAACACAGGTGAATGGTGGTACATGAATGACCAATGGTACGACCATAATCCTGAAGGTCCGACAGCCACATTTACACCTACTCCAGCACCTACAGCAACGAGTGATATTCCAGCTGGTATCGTTGTTCATTACAAAGGTTGGTCAAATCCAAGTATTTATGCTTGGTCAGCCGATGGCAGTGAAACACCCTTGCGTGGAGCATGGGCTGGTTCAGCAATGACTGATGAAGGAAATGGCTGGTATGGTGACGCATTCCCCAGTGAAACCAGCATTAATTTAATTTTCAATTCTGGTGGCAATCAAACCATTGATTTGAGTCGCACCAGTGGCGAATGGTGGTATTACAATGGTTCATGGCATAACACTAATCCTGAACCAACTGACCCAACAGATACACCTACTCCAATCGCAACGGCAACAAATACGCCGTTGCCTACAGATACACCGACTCCAGGCCCAACGCATACACCAACTAATACCCCGATTCCAGGTCAAGGAATCACGATTCATTATAAAGGTTGGACAAGCCCGAATATCTATGCTTGGGATGGTGCCGATTCCGCTTTACGTGGAGCATGGCCTGGTTCAGCAATGGCTGATGAAGGAAATGATTGGTATGGTGATACATTCCCCAATGAGACTAGCATTAACATGATTTTCAACGGTGGTGGTAGTCAAACTGGTGATTTGGTTCGTACCACAGGTGAATGGTGGTACATGGGTGGCGAATGGACGGACTTCAATCCTGAAGACTTGGTGCCGCCCGAAGTTTCGATTATTAGTCCAAGTGGTGCCACAAATGCCACAGGTGTATTAAATGTAACCGTTAATGCCAGCGATAACATTGGCATTGACAAGGTTGAATATTATTTCGGAGCAAAGAAAGTTGGCGAAAGTGCAGTTGCTCCTTACGATTTTGCATGGGATACAGGTTTTGCATGCGACAGCACTGCCGATTTGAAAGCCGTTGCTTACGACTTGGCAGGAAATACTACCGACTCGAATTTGGTAAGCATGACGACTTCCAATCCCATTACATCTTATACATGGAGTAATGGCTTAAGCGGTCAAACAGCCAGCATGGCTTACGATGCAGTCGGCGAACATGATATTACCTTGACCGTCACCGATAACGAAGGGGCAACCGCCACAGATGTCGTCCATGTAACAGTCAGCGACCAACAACCACGTGGCGACTTCCGCGAAGAAACAATTTACTTTGTCATGACTACCCGTTTCTATGACGGCGACCAATCTAACAATACCTATTGTTGGGATGACGAAAGAGCAGGCAACATAGAAAATAATGACCCCTGCTGGCGTGGTGATTTCAAAGGTTTAGTCGACAAACTCGACTATATCAAAGCACTTGGTTTTTCTGCGATTTGGATTACACCGATTGTCAAGAACATGTCAGGCTATGATTATCATGGCTACCATGCCATCGACTTCACCGAAGTTGACCCTCGTTATGAATCCGACGGCTACGGTTATCAACGCTTGATTGACGAAGCCCATGCTCGTGGCATGAAGGTCGTTCAAGATGTGGTCTTTAATCATTCAGGGAACTTTGGCGAGGAGAATTTATATCCCTTATTCACCAAAGACCCGAACAATCCCGACACACCAGAAAATCTGGTCAAGATTGCTCCCGAAGGACTCTTACCTGCTAATTACGATGAGTTATTACCAGCGGCTCAATACGGAGCAAGAATTAATTCCATGAAGGAAGATGCCAACGATACCGAAGGCATTTATCATCATGAAAAATCATTGCAATGGGAAGGTTACAGCGTGCAGACGGGTCAAATTGCAGGTGATTGCGTTGACCTCAATACCGAAAATCCTGTTGTTTATAACTATCTGATTGATGCTTACAACAATTACATTGACATGGGCGTAGATGCTTTCCGTGTTGATACTGTCAAGCACATTTCACGTCTTACATTTAATAAGACACTCATTCCTGCTTTCAAGGCACGTGGTGGCGAAAACTTCTACGTGTTTGGTGAAGTCGCCGCTCGCTATCGCCAAGTGTGGAACAATGGCATGCCCTCAATTTCGGTGCCATTCTTTACATGGAAAGAAAGCCAAAATTATGCTTGGTCAAGCACTGACCGAACAGTAAATGAAGCGTTAGTCTTCGAACATTGGAACGACAATCAAGATGCGAGTACCCAACCCTCAAGCGACAATCATAGCTTGAACGGCAACAGCTATCATACCCCTGATTGGAGCATGCGTTCGGGCTTAGACCAAATTGACTTCCCCATGCACTGGAACTTTAACAGTGCAGGCGAGGCATTCGGCGTAGCAGTCGGCAACGACTACACTTACAACGATGCCACATGGAACGTTACTTACGTAGATTCACATGACTATGCTCCCGATGGTGCTCCTGAAAACCAACGATTTGCTGGTTCACAAGGAACATGGGCAGAAAATTTATCACTCATGTTCACCTTCCGTGGCATTCCAACAATTTACTACGGTAGTGAAATAGAGTTCCAAAAAGGCATGGTCATCGATAAGGGTCCACTCGTGTCATTATCTGAAACAGGTCGAGCCTACTTCGGTGGAAATATCGAAGGGTCAATTAACGTCAGCGACTTTGGGCAATACAGCGATGCTAATGGGGCAATTGCTGATACACTCAATCATCCATTAGCTCAACACATTCGCCGCTTGAATATTATTCGTCGAGCAGTTCCTGCCTTGCAAAAAGGGCAATACTCTACGAGTGACATTGCGGGTGGATTATCCTACAAACGACGTTACACCGCCGATGGCGTGGATAGCTTTGTTCTCGTCACTGTATCAGGTGGAGCAACATTCAACAATTTGCCAGGCGGCACTTATGTTGACGCTATCACAGGCGACAGCATCACCGTTGGCGAAGGTGGTTCACTCACGGCAAGCGTCTCTGGTCAAGGAAATGCTCGCATTTACGTGCTGAACGGCACGGGCAAAATTGGCGAAGATGGAGCGTACTTGCGTTAGTATGTTTGCGTTGATGCACCGTACAGGTTTCTAAGATTAGACCTGACAGGTTTTTAGAAACCTGTCAGGTCTGGATTCAAGATGACTATGATTTTGCCAATGTTTTTAGGCACTTGGCACATACTTTCATCTTACGTTTTTGACCGTTAATATAAACGGTCGCCTTTTGAATATTGGGTTTCCATTGGCGACGTGTATGCCGCTGACTGAAACTGACATTATTACCAAACAGTGGTTTCTTATTACAAATCTGACATTTTGCCATAATGAATTCTCCTTAAAAGATATAGACTCTGACTATAACACCAATTGCTAATTTCACAAAATTTGTGTTGTCATTTAGAAAAATCACGTTCAATTGCACTTTAACTAGGATGATGATATAATTTTACACTGTAAATTCCCGCACGCGGAAAGAATAAGGAGTGTTGATTTGTCTGAAACAACAATAGAACCACATGTAGCAGATATTCATATAAATAATCTACTGTCTTTAATACCGTTTAACCATCGTGATAATATTCAACGTGTATTAGAGGATTACACCACCATTTTTGGTGGACGAAAAACTGAACTTGCTCAACTTGATGCATGGTTGGATAATAACGAAAAATCGGTCATGCTTATACAGGCACCAGCAGGGCGAGGTAAAACTGCATTACTTTCTAACTGGGCACTCAAAATCCAGGCAAACTATACTGCCCATGTTATTTTTTATCCCATCAGTATCCGTTATCAAACTGCTAGTGCGGATAGCACCATTCGTTGTTTGGGAACAGTCTTAGCTACGCTGTTTAATGAAACGCCTCCGAGTACAAACGAATCGCCTGAAATGATTGCCCCAAAAATTAGTGAGTGGCTCCAACGAGGTTTGCCTCACAAAGAACGTTTGATTTTGATTGTGGATGCCTTAGATGAAACCATTGGCTGGAAAGTACAAACAATTTTTCCTAGTCAAATTGGCAAAGGTATACAGATTTTGGTCTCAGCTCGTCCTCTAGCAGGAATGTACCGTTTGGGATGGTTGAGCAAAATGAATTGGTCAACCGACAACACAAAAGTGATGGATTTGGGTGGCTTAGACCGCCACACACTGTTAGACATGTTACAACAAACAAAGGATGATAGTCTTGTCAGTTTGACCAAAAACACTGGCTTCGTAAATGAATTTGAGAGGGTAAGCGAAGGCGACCCCTTAACCGCTCGGATGATTATTGATGCTCTGTTAAATGGCGATTTAACCCCAAAATCATTAAGCCGTCGTCCACCAGGCTTAGATGCGTATCTAGCAGATTGGCTAAAAGACCTAGAATCCCGAATAGAGTCGAAATCTTCACAACTGCTTTTGGGATTTTGTGCTACAGCCTTAGGACCCTTTACCACCGAAGATTTAAATCAACTCGCTCCCTTAACGTTTAAGTCAGAGCAGGATATTTCCCATGCAGTGAAAAAAGTTAATCGTTTTATCATCGGCAATGGCACCGCAGAAAGTGGTTATGTTTTCAGCCATCCTCGTTTACGAGAAGCTTTTGCCGAACGGTTACCGTATCAAGAAAAACTAGCTTATCAACGAGCATTCAATAAATATGGCGAAAATTTTTTTAATCTTAAACTTCAGTCTTCCTCTTACACTTGCCCAACTTACCTAAGACTATATTGGATAACTCATCTCACCGAATTGGAACTATGGAATAAATTGCAAACAGTGCTACTCAAACGAAACCCCGAAAATGGAAAATATCTATGGGCAGAAATGCGTTATGCCATTGAAGGAAGCTATGCTGGTTTTTTAACTGATTTGGACAATCTGTGGGCACGCACACGCCGCAAAGGAGATATTGGTGTACAACTCGAATGTGCCTTAATTCACACCTCTATTCGTTCACTTAGTAGTAATTTATCTCCCGAATTATTGTTGACATTACTCCAGTTTGGCACACATGAAGGACGATGGTCGGTTAGCGTCGCACTAGAACATATCCGCCAAATGCCCGATGAAGAACAGCAATTAACTACCTTAGATTTAATCATCGAAAATATCGAAGACCCACCTTACCCTGTTATGTTTGATATTATGCGGCACATGCGGCGTGAGTTTGTTCAAGCGAATACCATTAGCATGTTAGCTCCTAACTTACCCCAAACACTAATTAGAGATGCCTTAATCGTTATACGTTCAATGGAAAACAAACATTCGCAAGGAATTGCACTTATGGGATTAGCCCCTTACTTATCTGAACAACTATTCCCAATCGCTTTAGCAATGATTAAAAGAATTAATAATTATCATTATCAGGCTCAAGCATTGATTAGTTTTATTCCACATTTGCCTCAAGCCATGCAACAGGAAACGATGGAACTAGCACACAATTGTGTCGAGCATGTCTGGGATTACGAAGATAAGGCAAAAATTCTCATCCAGTTAGCAGATTTATTACCTGAACCAAGCCAAAATGAAATGTTAGCTAATGCCTTTGAGACTATCCGCATGATTGGTGACTCTTATCAACGCGGACAGATTTTACTTGAGCTCGTTTGCCAAACCGAAGGGGAATTTAAGGAAAACATCATCCAAGAAACGTTAATTGCAATCGAGACTGCTAGTTCTTCTCATCGCAGTCTTCTGCTCCATGATTTAATCCCGCATGTGTTGGATAACGAGTCGTTTTTACAGCAAGCGTTAATTCTTGCCCGCACAATTAGAGATAACTACTGGCATATTAAAGCTTTGCTGAATATTTCCATTCATCTGCCACAAGAACGCTCCCAAGAAATATTATCAGAAATTTACCATGTCAGCTCGACCATTCAATATAGCTATCTGAGTACCAAGCTTTTGATTGAATTGGGTAACCAACTTACTGACCACGATTTGCAAATTAAGGCACTGCAATCTGCTCTCGATATTGCTTGGAACATAGAAGATAATTATCAACGGGCTTTATCTCTAGTCGAAGTTATCCCTTATTTGAGCATCGAAATTGATTTGCAGGAAGAAATGGTGCATGAAACTTATGATATTATTCGTCAATTAAAAATCGGCTATCAACGAGCTGAGTTATTAATCAAACTAGCTCCATACTTTTCCAAGACTTTCTTACCTGAAGCTCTTACGATTGCACGCAGTATCGAAAATCAATATTGGCAAGAGGAGTCATTACGCGGGGTGGCGGTATATCTGACTGCTGGTTTTTACATTCAACCTAACATGCTACGACGCGGCACACTCTTTGACCAAACACAGTTGACTGAGTGGGAACAAAAATTAGAACGTGATAAAACTCTCCAAGCCGAAGCTCTAAGTGAAGTCTTGACTTCTGCAAAAGCAATTCGAGATGCTGAACATTGGTCGAAGGTACTCCTTGATTTGGCTCCATATCTGCCGAGCAATATCTTAGCCGAAGCCTTACTCCTCACCCGACGTATTTCAGATATAAAACTAAAAAGCATTGTCATGATACGTTTGGGAACATATCTACCCACCGCTCTACATAGTGAAGCCGTCCAAGAATCACTACACATAATTAGTACTATTACCAACAATGATGATATGGTTAATATTATTGACCAAATTATCCCTTACTTACCCCGTACTACCAGCCAAAACAAACTTAGTCGCTCCATGTGGATTGACGATGCCTTGAACATCATCAAAAAAATGGAACAGATGGGCGATAAGAATAATGCCTGTCGAGCCTTGTCCGCATTTATTCCAGCAATTCACAATGAAATCACGAAATCTAAATTGCTCAATAACTTGGTTCAACGAGTCAATGAAATTACACTCGAAGACCATCGAGCTTATGTGATTGTTAGCTTGGCTCCTCACTTGTCAGAATCACATCTGAAAACGATACTAACTATTGTACAAAACTTAAAAGATGAATATCATCGTTCAGAAACGTTACTTAGCCTCGTATTGGCATGTGGTCGCCATGATGATGGGACAGGTTTTGGAGCGACAACGCTTGCTTTGTCAAACCAAGGTTTGACGCTCCAGGAGCAAAAAAGCTCGCTTTTTGAGACAATTGCCAAAGAATCATTAGCTGTTGCGGAAACAATTGGAGCGGGCTATCAACATTATTTTGGTTCTGTGATAGCGGCTAAACACCCTCCAAAACAAAAACCAAATAAACAATACATTCGGCGTGGCATGTTAGCCCTAGAAAGACGAAGTAAAACTTTTGTCAAATTAGCAGGTTACTTACCTACAACATTACAACCGACCGCTTTTCAAAAAGCACTTGATGCCGCTTATGTATTGCCCGCAGGCAAAAGACAGGTAAACTTACTTATTGATTTGTTAGATTACTTGCCCCCGAACATGAAAACTGAAACAGCTCTAAAAACTTTGTCCCTAGCTCGACAACTGCCACATCAGGATAAATGGCAAGAAAGCCCAGCCAGTCAAGCACTTGTTCGTTTGGTTGAGTATTTACCATCTAAATTGCATGCGAACGTGTTACATGAAATAAAAACAATCGCCGAGTCCGTCCAAGACATGCAAGCATGGGGAAAATCAATCACAATGGAAATCCATGTATTGCCATCTAAAGAGCATAGAAAACTTTTTTTCAAGGTATGTATGATTAGTGATGACATCCTTCGAACCCAAATTTTAACTGAGTTAATACCTCATTTTTCAAAGGAATTAAAATATGAGGCTTTGAAAGAGGCTTTTACTTCTGCTCAAAGCATCCCAAATCTTGAGAAACAAGCTCATGCTTTGATGAAACTTTCACAATATCTCTCGACCGATTTTAGCAATCAGGCATTCCTTCAAGCATTAAAGTTAATTACTAGCCTTGATGACCAAAATCATCGTTTAGAAACATTTGAGCGTTTTATGCCATACTTGTTAGAATGGGCAAAACGAGACCCTCAAGCAGCTAAAGCAAACTTGCAAATGACCATTCGTGTTTTGGCGATGCGTTCACGAGCAGTTTTCTTGGAAGATTTACATCAGCTCATGCCATTTTCATTATCGTTTGGTGATGACAAATTAGCTATTCGGACATGGCAAGCTATCCGAGCAGTGATTTCTGCTTGGCACTAGGTTCATTGTTATGTTGTTCCGCAAACTATCCAAACTCAAGCCCATGTTGATGCATTAGAACACTTTGAACTAGCCCAATTGCCAGTAAAAATGTCAGTAATGAACTCCCACCATAGCTAATAAATGGAAGTGGTGTTCCTGTTACTGGCATGATGCCTAGATTAACTCCGATATTAACGAATGATTGAAAGAAAATAACAGCGGCTACTCCCACACAAATATATTGCCCAAAACGGTCTTGGGTCATCAAGGCGGCTCGAAGAATACGCCATAACAGCAATGCCAGTAGAAGGACTAATAAAAACGCTCCGATAAGACCAAGTTCTTCGGTGATGACTGAAAATAGGAAGTCCGTATGCCGCACTCGTAGAAAACGCAATTGATTTTGTGTTCCCAGACCATATCCCTTACCTAACAATCCACCTGAACCGATGCTGATAAGTGCTTGCTGGACATTGTAGTAATCATCGGGATTACCAGCAGGATTAAGAAACAATGTTATACGTCTCCGCATGTATTCTTGCATGACTAACCAGAAAAGTGGGAAAGTTAATACTCCTGCACTGGTCAGTAATCCAACATGAAATAATCGCATGCCCGCGACTATTGCCATGACAAACCAAATAAAACCGATGATGATACTTGTTCCTAAATCAGGTTGGAGAAATATGAGGATAATCGGCAGAGCAACCATGATAAGTGTGAAAAAGAAGTAAGCAAAATTTTTGATTTCACTATCATGATTGCTTAAGAATTTTGCCAGGCAGATAATCATGATTAACTTTGTCAACTCACCTGGCTGAATGGCACCACCTGCTAACCAGCGTTGTGTTCCACCTGTTATTTCACCGACTATCAGTAAAACACCTAATAAAATCAAAATGAAGATATATAAAAATTTATACACATCGCCATAGTAACGGTAATCTATACTGGCTAAAATAACCAATATTACTAGACCCATGCATGCTCGTGTCAATTGTGTCCACCATAATTCTTGCATGTCAATGGTAGTTTTGGTGGCACTAGCAATCATGGCAATTCCAAATAGGATGAGAATAATCACAATCCCAAGCATCAAAATATCAAATTTACGCCAAATACGTACTTCTATTTGGTATCCCAATTTTTGTGGCAAGATGGAAGAAAAGGACATAATGACTCGCTTATGACACAGTAAGTTTGTAATTTATGATTGGAATATCCGCTATCAAGCGACTGTGATTAGCTGTTTGTGTAACTGTAATATCAATACCTTTGACATCAACATCAACATACTTGGATATGACTGTGATAATTTCATCGCGTATATTATCCATGACATCGGGAGGTAACTTCATTCTGTCTTGGATTATTACTAATTGTAACCTTTGTTTGGCAATGTCGCTACTTTTAGTAGCCTTACCAAAAAGCCTTGTAAAAAAACTCATGCTTTAGCCTCGATTCCATAATTTTGAAAATCGTTGAAATAAATTTAGCGGCTGATGCAAATCTAAAAAGGGTATTTGTTTGCCCGTTACACGATATGCAACATTTTTGAGGGCTCTGCTTGCTAGAGAATCATCTTCCAATGTTGCTGGTATACCCTTGTTAGTAGAAATAATAATAGCTTCATCATCAGGGATAACCCCAACGAGTTCAATCCCCAAAATATCAAGGACATCATCCACATCAAGCATTTCACCTCTGTCCACCATTTCCTGGCGAACACGGTTAATAACTAACTGGCTCGGACCCTTGTCTGCCGCTTCGATTAGTCCGATAATACGGTCGGCATCACGTACTGAAGAAACTTCGGGAGTGGTGACGATGATACATCTATTGGCTGGGGCAAGGGCATTTTTAAATCCCTGCTCAATGCCTGCCGGGGAATCAATGAGAATATAATCAAAATCCTTTTTCAGTTCTTCACAGACAGAAATCATGTTTTCTTGGGTGATAGCTGTTTTATCACGTGTTTGGGCGGCTGGAATGAGAAATAATCCCTTGACACGTTTATCTCGAATCGTTGCCTGTTTCAAGCGGCACACACCATCAACCACATCAACAAGATCATATACTATCCGACTTTCTAATCCCATGACCACATCAAGGTTACGCAGACCAATATCAGAATCGATTGCTACTACTTTGTAGCCGATGAGTGCTAATGCTACACTGACATTAGCGGTAGTAGTTGTTTTTCCTACGCCACCTTTTCCTGATGTGACTGTGATTACTGTTGAATTCATAATTTTTCCTTTTGAAAATTATTGTTAAATGTTCTACATGGGGTTATTCCCATGATTCGGCAATAATTTGCCCATTGGAAACGAATGCCATTTCAGGGATAATTCGTTTATCCTTATTATCTGTCGGGGAGCAAGAAATATGATTACCAATAATTAATTGTACAGGAATTAACTTTAAAGCACAAACATAAGCAGAGTCCCCAATAATTGCCCCAGCATGTGCCGTTCCTCGTAAGTGTCCCCAGACTATGATATTACCTCCAGCCATGACTTTTGCTCCTGGATTCACATCACCGATAATGACAATATTTCCCGCATACTCGACATGTTGTCCCGAACGTAATGTGCGTTTAAAGGTTTGAGTTGTGTGATTAGGTTCAAGTTTTGGGGTCGTAGGTGCTTTCAATGGCGAAGGCACCATCTCTAAACCAAATTCTTCAGTAGTAGTTTGAGTTTCTTTGACACTACTTTGAACAGACCACAGCGTCATCTGATGATTGTTAAGTAAATCACCTACAGCTTTAATATCATCGGTCTTTAATATTCGATTACCCACAATAAGCGATACTCGCCCGCCTTTGAAGAAATCAGCTTTTTTACTTAACTTATCATCTAATTCAGCTAAGATGGATGACCATCTACCGCTATAAATATTGATGATAAGTCCATCGCTTGTGCCTTTGATGGTTATATGTTGTTCATTTGTCATTTCCATAATTAAATCCTGTTGCATTTTAAGACAAGAAAGGTTTTCGAAAACCTTTCTTGTCTGACACAGGGCTTTTATTGTCTATTGTGATCCAGATTTTGCCTCAAATTCAAGCAAATATTGTATACCTGTTCCAACGGTAAGCCGTATCGGATTTTCGACGGGATAGTTTCCCAATTCTATCTGCCAATTTTGGGCAAAATTTGGGTCAATAGTTTCATAGTGAAACTGCCCCACAGAATTTGTTTTCACATGGATAAAGGGACGACCATCAGCAATTAACTGAATGGTAACATTTGGTACACCTTTTTTTTGATGATTAAAGACAATCCCTGAAACAGACGCATAAGGACTATGAATAATATTACTGCCTACCATGCGAGATTTAAATAAAGTGTCAGGTGCTACTGTTGTGAGTAAATGTTCCGCTTCAGCCGTATCTTGGTCGAGCCCGAAATAATAACGAAATATGGCATTTACTACTGGTGCAGAGATTGCAGACCCTTCGCCACCACCATATACAAACGCCATAGACACAATTTCGGGGCGGTCAAACGGAGCATAACCGACATACCAAGCATGACTTGTTTTTACGCGTCCATCCTCATCCAGACAGGCAGGATACTCATCACAAAATTCAGCCGTACCTGTTTTTCCAGCAGATGTGATACCAGCTAAATCAATCTGTGGATAGGCTGTCCCACCTAAATTAACAACACCACGTAATCCTTGCCTTACTAAATCTAACGTTTCTTGACTAATGCCTAATTGTCCTGACACGATTGGTTTAGCCGTATAAATAATTTCTTGTTGCAAATTTCGCACTTCAGAAACAAAATAAGGCTGATAAAAAGTTCCTCCATTTGCCACAGCAGCATAAGAATTTAAAAGTTGTAATGGTGTTACCAAAACAAATCCCTGTCCGATTGACATGTTATAGGTATCTCCTATAAACCATGCTTCGGCAAAATTGTGGCGTTTCCATTGTTCTGTGGGGACAATTCCCTTTTCTTCACCTAATATGTCAACCCCTGTTACAGCCCCAAATCCAAACCGAGCCGCATAATTTCCAATACGAGTTACGCCTAAACCTTCAACATCTTCTTGTTCCCAGCCACCTCCAATCTTGTAAAGGTATACATCGCAGGATACTGTCAAGGCTCTAACTGCATTTACCCAACCATGTCCACCTCTATCCCAGCAAAAAAAAGGTTGAGCTAATTCAAGGTCATAAGGCACAAACCGATTGGGGAGATAAATTACACCGGGGTCAAACAAAACTTTTTCTGATGTAATAACCCCTTCTTCCAATGCACCTGCCACGACCAAATGTTTATAGGTCGAGCCTGGTGGATATTGCCCTGAAATTGCTTTATTTAATAACGGTCTTTGTTCATTTTCTGCTAGACTCAAAAACTCTCGTTCAGAAATTCCTGTGGCAAAAAGATTATTATCGTAACTTGGTAACGAAACTAATGATAAAATTTCTCCTGTGCGAGGATCCATGGCAATTGCTACTCCTGATTGACCTTTTGATACATCAATTGCATTTTGCAATGCTTCGGTTGCAATCTCTTGTAGTCTCAAATCAAGTGTGAGTCTCAAATTATTACCTGGTATTGATTCTTGTTCTTTATTTATCGTTCGCATTTTACGACCTGTAACATCTACTTCGATTTTTTCAAAACCACGTTGCCCATGTAAATATGTTTCATAAGTTGCCTCTAAGCCCATAATGCCCACATCTTCATTTGGGTCATAGAAGGGGGCAGGAAATGAGTCTTCCAATTCTGGAGAAATCGCTCCTACATAACCAATCACATGCGATGTTAATTCACCCATCAAATATTCTCGTTGTGAACCGATTTCAATCAATACTCCTGGCAAGTCCAAACGGTTTTCTTCAATTAGAGCAACTACCTTTGGTTCAACATCTTCGGCAATGACAATAGGTTTATATGGAGCAAAAGCTGGACCTGCTTCGACACTATCTTTAATACCAAGTGGGCGATTTTTTACTTGCCGACTACGCGGATTGCGAACTTGCATACTTGGTTGGCGGCTATATTCATGATGCATAAATGAACGAAAGTATCCATTTCGACTAGGTAATTCCCTTTCTCCCGCAGTCGTAATTGGCAGTTGTAACCAGCCTGAAAGTGTCGCATAAATTTGTGCTTTTTCGGTTTCATCATCAGGTAAAAACGCAGGGACAATCACCACATCAAACATAGGACGATTGCGAACCAGCAACGTTCCGTTTCGGTCGTACATGACCCCACGCGGAGCATCAATTGCTACATCCTGAAAACGATTTACGTTTGCCAATATTTGATACGTAGCACTATTTTCTCCCATATTTTGCAACCACCAAATTCGTACTACAAATATGCTAAAGGACATTAAAATAACAATTTGGAATAAAATGATGTTACGTTTAATTTTTGCTTGAGACAATTATACTCCATAAAATTGAATTTCTACGTTCACTGTTGGAAATTATACCATTTAATAATTAAATAAGCAAGTTAAAATATATTTTATTGAAAATACTCCTCTCGTTAGTAGACCCCTCCCCTAGGGTGGGGGCAATGGCGAGATACAAAAAATAACGGCTTTTCATAAGCATGATTGTGTTCAATTGCCTTCTTTAATTCAGCTACATTTGTCAATGATAGATACGTTCGCAGTAAATCATCATGATACCAGTCATGTTCCAATAAACGCATATCTACGATTATCACATCAGGGCGTTGCTGAAGCACATGACGAGCATATAACAAAGTAAATGTGTGCTTGTCTTCGGATGTAATCAAGACAGCATTGTGAGGAGATTCCAGCATTACCCTCTGCCAAAATTTGGTAGCAGTGGAATCATGTCGGAGACTCACATGGGAGCTAGTTAGATATCCTAATGTTAATGTGACGGTTAAAAGCACACAGATAAACACTATTTGTCCCGATTTATGCGTAATATTTGATGCGACCTCTTTTACCCCACAACCCACAAAAATCCCCGCTACCAAAAAAGCAGGTAGTAGATACATGAATGAGTCTGCCATTCGATAGCTAATTGAGAAAGTGATGTACATTACCATGCTGGTCATAAATCCAATAACCAGCAAGCGAGATTGTTGCCATGCCCAGTATATACCGACTCCCATCAAGACAAGAGCTAACATGCCCATTTCAGAAAAGTAACCCGTTAATGCTAACACACGTGGCAAGAATGATTCAACTGGTAAATTGAAAAAATTGTCCCAGTACATGTGTCCCGAAATGAATTGCCAAAATCCTAAGAG
>NBMH01000027.1 GCA_002084875.1 Anaerolineaceae bacterium 4572_78
GGTATCGTAAGGATTGGCATCGAGAGCTTCTTCAAGAAGGTCAAGTTTGATTTGGTCATCATGCACTTCTTTGGCAATGCTACACAAGGACATGGCAAGTCGTGTTAAGTCATTCTTTTGGTATTCTTGCAAGCCCCTTATGTGTAACCATGCTTTACGTGTTTCTCCTGCGCTAAAAAAATAAACCGCCTTCTCTTTGAGTTCATCAACCTTCAGCTTTCTTTCATGGTTTGATGTGGATACTGTCTCTCTCTCATAATCATTTTCTTGATTAGGAGAACCCCGCCTTTGTTGACGGCAACTGATATCTTCCTGTTCAAACATGTTTTCGTAATAATCAGAATTTATTGGCATAACACATTCCTTATGTTATTAATTTATCAATCGTTAAATGAAAAATCGGGCAATTTAGAACAGACCTCACTAATTTTGTAACCGTTCACCACCACCCCTAACCCCTCCCCCACATGGAGAGGGGAGTAAAGCATCCGACGACTCCCTTCTCCTCGTAGGGGAAGGGGCTGGTGGTTGGGGTAACTAACAAGAAGGGGAGGTGAATAATTATCTGATTTTTGTGACAGAGCAATCTTCACTTCCGTTTCAGCTTGGTATTGAGCAAAGACTGCATCATGTTCAGCCGTAGTAGTACGAACCACCACTTCGGTAGCTCGAGCATTGGATTCGGTTTGAGCATTTTGTCGTTCAAAGCATGCCCATGCTGCCATACCTAAAACAATTATCATGACAAATGCCAATCCAACAGCCAACCATTGCAATCTTTTAGAAGCCCTAGCATGTTCTTCTGCTCGTTGAAATTCTGATTCAGCTAATGCTTGAGCTTGTTTTAATTCACGTTGTCGTTGAGCTTCGATTGCGATTAATGTGGTATCACGAGCTTCAATGCTTGTTTGGATAAATTCATTTTCATGCTGACTGAATTCGTCGTTACGTTGTTGACCCAATTCATCAGCTTCAGCCAACAAGGCTCCCCGCAACAAGGCTCCTTTATCTCGACCACTAGCATGCCATTGAGCCAAAGCAGTTCGCAACCTTTCTTGCCATGTACGGAAGATGCGGTCTTGTATCAACCACCGATGTAATATGTCCCAATTTCGTATCAATGCCTCATGCACCACCTCAACTACTTCTTGTCCATTGGGGTCACTATCCGTCACCACCAAACGGGCATCTGCCAACTGTTGCACCAATATCCACTTTTCCTCACCTAATTCAAGACGTGTGGTTAAGCGGCGAGTGTCTTCTGTCCCTTCACCTGGCGTAACCAACTGAATAAAAATCTTATGAGCCAGTTCTTTTTCCATCTCAGTTAGTTCATCATAAATTATGTTAGCATGATGAGTCAATGCTCCTTCGACATGCCCAATTGCCTCGTAAATACTGTGGGTCAATTTCATGTTTTCCTGACGTTCCCACATCAAAGTCAAAGCAAACTGAAGCAGAGGCAGATTGCCTGGTTCATGCCCCACATCATCTAAAATTCTCTCTACCAATCCTCCCTCAAAGATAATGCCTTGTTTTTCGGCGGGATTACGAATAGCTCGTTCTAACTCATCTCGATTCATCGGACCCAAAATAACGCTTGATATTTGTAAGGAATCAGCAAAAGGACGGTGGGTCAATGCTTGTCCCATGAAGTCAGCCCGCAATGTGGCGATGAGATGGAAGTTCATGGGAATATCCGTCCCCACCTCTGAAGCGGTGACTGCTTCAAAAAGTATATCTAAAAACATTTGTCGGATATTTACATCAGGACAAAGGGTATACAATTCCTCAAATTGATTTGCTATCAATACTAAACGGCGAGCATTTTGTTCTTCCAACAATTCTTTAATAATAGGGTTGATGGTAGTAATATCTTTTTTGAGCAACTCCACCATGTCCATGACTTTCAAAATGAGTTCATCTTGAGATAGTTCAGGTTCAATAAGCGGCACCAATACAGCCGACAAAGTATGCAATGGTTGGCTACCTGGTCGAAAATCAGCAATCAATATGCCTGGGTCGGGTCGTAAATGTGGCACTAAACCTGCATACACTACCGATGACTTACCACTCCCTGAAGGTCCGATAACAGCCGTCATTGCTTGCCTATCTACTACTTGCAAAAGCCGTTCGGTAAATATTTCCCGTCCAAAGAAAAATGGGGCATCTCTCTCTTGGAAAGCAAACAAACCTTTATACGGAGTATCAGGGATTTTACTGTCTGCCCGTGCTAAGGAACGTAATGGTGGAAATGTCTTAAATGGTAAATCGGGGTGGAGTAAACCATAAATTTTTTGTGGCTTATCTAAATTTTTTAAGAGATGCAAACCCAGATTTTCTAATTTGGCTCCTTCAGGTGAAGTAGTTTCTTCTAGCGTTTCAGGGGTGAGAACAATTTGTCCTCCCGAAGCAGTATCCATGATACGTGCAGTACGATTAAGCACTCGCCCAAAATACTCTTCCTTTTGTCCCATCGTTTCAAAAGTAAATTCGCGGCGTTCTGCTTCACCCGCATGAAGACCGACCCGTACTCGCAAAGTCTCAATCGGATGCCATTGTTCAGCCGCAAACCGTTGTTGAATTTCAATGGCACACTTCAACGGAGTACCCTCTTCAAATACAATGGACATGCCATCCCCACGATGGCGAATGATGTGTCCGCCATGCTTGCCGACAACATCTTGTAAAATGTTATCATGCTTGGCTAGCACAGAACGCATGGCAGTCTTATGTTCCTCCCAGAGACGGGTGGAATTTTCAATATCGGTAAACAAAAATACACTCATGTATTACTCCCAGCTTTTTGTAACCGTTCACCCCCCACCCTAGCCCTCCCCCACAGGGAGAGGGGAATCCACCTCCTCAATCCCCCACCTGCGGGGGGAAGTGACTGATCCCCTCCCTGTTCACGGGGAGGAACGGGGGTGGGGTCTACTGACAAAAGGGGAGGTGAATAATTACTTAAAAATACAGTCTAACAACAAAGGTAATTTTTGGCAAATAGGGATTATGGAAATACCTCGTAAAACCCACCAGCTTTGTAACATCGCAATTGGAAATCGTAGCTACAAAAAAGTTATTTGATAAATAACATCTCCTGATAAGTTGGTAGGGGCCACAAATCATCAGCTACATACCCTTCCAATTCATCAACATATCGCCGAATTGTACTGATAAGTGGCAGGATTGTATAACAGGCATGCTTAGCTTCGGCAAGCAATTTGTCATGCGTATGTCCCATTTCAGCCTCAAGAACAATTAAACTTCCTTGCACATTTTTCACCAACTCAACAATATCATCAAGATGACCTCCACTAAGTTTGTGACCAATAGATTTTAGATTAACAGCCGCTGTAGCCAATTCGTTGAGATAACGAATTGATGCTGGCATAATCATAGTATTGCCCATTTCCACAACGAGTTTTGCTTCTACATTGATGGTCGAAATATACTGTTTAAGCTTCACATCACGGCGGCTTTTCAGTTCACGCTCAGAAAGGACATTATGCTTTTCAAAAAGGTTAATGACTTCTGGATTAGTAAAAACTGGTAATGCCTCGACAGCAGTTCTCAAATTAGGCAAACCTCGTTTTTCTGCTTCGGCATGCCATGCTTTGGAGTAGTTATCACCATTAAAGATGACCCGACCATGCTCTATTATGATTTCTTGTAGCACATTCTGCACAGCCTCATGAAATTTATCAGAGTAGTTTGCAGTTGCTGTTTCAAGTTTGCTGGCGATGTAATCCAATGAGTCTGCAATAATAGTATTTAAGACAAACAAGGGGCTGGCAATAGATTGACTGGATCCAACTGCCCGAAACTCAAATTTGTTTCCCGTAAAGGCATAAGGACTGGTACGGTTTCTATCCCCTGAATGTTTTGGTAAAGGGGGCAATGTATCAACTCCTATTACTAAGGTACTGACTTTTTTTGAAGATGTGGCACCACCAGCTTTAATTTGTTCAAATACATCGGTAAGTTGGTCACCCAAGAAAATGGAAATAATTGCTGGTGGGGCTTCGTTTGTTCCGAGACGATGGTCATTTGCCGCCGAAGCTACTGTGCCTCTTAACAAGTGAGCATACTTATCAACTGCACGAATAACCGCCCCACAGAAGACCAGAAATTGAGCATTTTTATGTGGCGTATCTCCTGGGTCAAGCAAGTTGCCTTGCGTTTCATTGCCGAATGAGAAATTGAGATGTTTACCTGAACCATTGACTCCATCGAATGGTTTTTCATGCAATAAGCATGCCATGCCATATTTTTCAGCTACATGCTTGAGAGTAATCATGGTCAAGTGTTGATGGTCGGTAGCAATATTGGCATTTTCATGCAGGGGAGCAATCTCATATTGCGATGGAGCGACTTCATTATGTCGTGTCTTGATAGGAATGCCAAGTTTGAACAATTGACGTTCGCACTCAAGCATGCAAGCTAGGACACGTTCGGAAATTGCCCCAAAATAATGGTCATCAAGTTCTTGTCCTTTCGGGGATTTTGCTCCGAAGATAGTACGCCCAGCGTTTAATAAGTCAGGACGGGCAAAAAAGAAATGACGGTCAATCAAAAAATATTCCTGTTCTGCACCTACTATTGGTATGACCATGCTAATGTTAGTATGCCCAAACAATTTTAGAACACGCCGTACTTGTTTATCCAATACTTTCATAGAACGAAGCAAGGGAGTTTTTTTATCAAGTGCCTCACCTGTCCAAGAGACAAATGCTGTAGGGATGCAAAAGGTGGTCCCATTTGGATTTTCAAGAATATAGGCTGGGCTGGTGACATCCCAAACCGTATAACCGCGAGCTTCAAATGTAGCCCGAATCCCACCAGTAGGAAAGCTAGACCCATCAGGTTCGCCTTGAATTAATTGCGAGCCAGCAAATTCAGCGATGGCTCCTTCGCCGCCATTTGGCACAAGGAAGCTGTCATGCTTTTCAGCTGTCAATTCTGTTAGTGGATAAAACACATGGGCATAATGGGTTGCCCCTTTTTCAACTGCCCAATCCTTCATGGCATTGGCGACACTATCAGCGATAGTAATATCCAATTTTTCACCATTCTCAATTGTGTTCATTAGTGATTTATAGACTAGTCTTGGCAACCGTTGTTTCATCACAGAAGATGTAAATACATTTGCCCTAAACAGTTCTTTTGTTGGTGTTTCGGCAAAATTTAATGGCTCTGAAATTGGCTTATAATTTGTCACTGCTGAAATTGCTTGTAATCGTGCCGTATTCGCACTCATGCTGTATGTACTCCTTTGATGTTTGTTTGAAATAGTTAATGATAGAGAAAAATCCCTACATGGCAATGAAACTACCATTAATGGTTTTATGTCAGTAAATTGATTTTCAACTAATAGCACAAACCATTTATCATACCACAAAACCGTCCCATACAAAAAATGGTTTCTACTTGTTACAAAATCATAATAATTCTGTTATACTACCTCCACGATGAAAAGTAATAAAATAATTTTTATTGTCAATTTTTGACTAATTTTAAAAAAAGAATATACTGAGGATGTTAAGATTTTTACTAACTATTTTTACTTAAAGGAGTGTATATGTTTTTTAAACGTAGATTGCTTTTCTTAACTACTATTTTACTTATATTATTTAGTGTATCTACCTCTCTTGTCTTGTCACAAGGGAATGATGGTGGGGTTCGCTTAACGTTGTTACACAATAACGATGGCGAAACCCAAATTAAGCCGATATCGAATCGAGTTAGCCCTGATAGCGGTTATGCCAATACAGAGGAAATTAGTATTGATGTAGCTGGTGTATCGGCGTACAAAGCGGTAATAGACCGCGAAATTGCAGATGCTCGTGCAAATGGGTATGCTGTTCTCAATCTGTATGCGGGCGATGCATATTTAGCAAGTGCTGCCCTGCAATGTAGTCTACCTGTCGATTCAGACAAGGTTATTTATGATGCTAATTCTCAATTTTTGATGGGCTATGATGCTCATATTTTTGGTAATCATGAGTTTGATTACAGTCCAGACTTTTTAGAACGATTTGTTCGGGGTTTTGGAGCGGGTGGTACATTAGACCAACCTTTCCTTAGTGCTAATCTCGATTTCAGTAATGAAGCTGGTTTTGCTGATTTGCTCGATGAAGATGGTCTTATTGAAGGGACTGTTACCGATGGGCGTGTAATCGGTAAATCGGCGATTATTGAAGATGCGGAAACGGGAGAAAAGTTTGGTATCGTTGCTGCCACAACACCCAGCCTACCAAACATTTCGTCTCCGCGTGATGTTGTTGTCACTGCTTCCAACATTGAAGAAGCTGCGACCATTATTCAAGCCGAAATTGATATATTGATGAATGATCATGGTGTGAATAAAATTATCTTGGTCAGTCACTTGCAAAATTTGGTCATAGACCGCGATGAGTTGATTCCATTGTTAAGTGGAGTTGATATTGCTGTTGGTGGTGGTGGAGATGAATTATTGGTCAACGAAGATATTGTTGACAGTATTCCCATCACAAGACAGTTAAATCCAGGTGAAGATACTGGTGATATTGAAGGTAATTACCCAGTTGAAGCGACCGATAAAGATGGTCGTACCGTTTACCTTGTAACAACTGCTGGCAATTACAAGTATGCGGGCAGATTGGATGTTGAGTTTGACGCTAACGGCGAAATTAGCCAAGTCATGCAAGAAACAAGCTATCCACGCCGTGTTATTCTGAACACCGAAGCCAATGCATCTGCCATTGAGATGTTAGGTATTACTGATAGTGTAGTACCCGACAGTCAATTGGAAACCGATGTCGTGGCAAGTATCACTAATTGTTTAGAAGGATTTGCCAACGAGGTCGTGGCAGATACGGGTGGAATTACCCTTGATATGTCCCGAAGTACGGTACGTGGCAGAGAATCAAACGTAGGCAACATGGTTGCAGATGCATATCTCTATGTACAAAAGAAATATGCAGGTGAAAATCATCCTGCTCCTGATAATCGTAGCATTGCCATCCAAAATGGCGGTGGTATTCGTCAAAATGCGGGTGATTCATTAGTCGGTCCCATTTCGGTGATGAATACATTCGACATATTAGCCTTTACCACAAACAAGGTCACACTTGTTCAAGATATTACGCCAACAGACCTCAAAGCAATCTTTGAACGAGCTTCAGAACGATTTCCGAAGGATAGTGGTGAGTTCCAGCAAGTTTCGGGAATTACCGTTGTTTATAATGTAGGCAACACCGCTCAAGTCATCGAGACAGATGGTAACGTTACCATACCAGGCGAGCGTGTAGTTAGTTTGGTCTTAGCTGACGGCACAGAACTTGTCAAAGATGGCAATGTTGTGGACGGAGCACCGAATATCTCGCTCGTCACCAACAGTTTTGTAGCGAATGGTGGGGGTAACTTCCCATGGCTAAAGAATAATCCGAACAAAACGGATATTCGTGACTTTACCAGTTCTAAGATTGATTATGGGCAAGCTTGGCGTGAATACATGCAAGACCCCGTTAGTGATGGCGGTCTAGGCGGAAATATACCGAATATCCCCGCTTATCAATCTGAGGGCGAAGGACGAATTACAATTCTTACTGGTGAGGAAATAGCTGAATCATCTACAGAAGCACCCACTGAAGCACCCACTGAAGCACCTGCTGAAGCACCCGCTGAAGCACCCGCATCTCTACCTTCCACAGGTGAAACCAGTCCCACAGGTGTATTCCTAGTGCTTTCATTTTTTGCAGGTTTAATATTACTGATTGGTGGTTATTCGCTTCGCAATTCTGATGGCAAGGCAAATAATTGATTTCGTGAATAGGACAAACTTCTAGTTTGTCCATGTCGGACAGGATGTCTGACTACGTGAAAATGAAGCGACAAATCTTCAATTGTCGGACAAGAAAGATTTCTAGTTGGCACATTATGTAAAGTACCAACTGGGAATCTTTCTGTTTGACCATATGTCTTTCTTTGTCAATTTTTGGTATATACTGTTGCTCTCCTTTAACTAGGTAGGGTTATTCAATGCTAAAGTAAAAACATGGCTTGGGATTTATGGAGCGAAAAAGCTTGCTTTTTCATGTCAAAGCGAGCTTTGACCCTCCAACTTTATCTTGTCAAAAAATAGCATTGAACTGCTCTATTTAAGGGGAGTGAATCATTACAAATAAGTCGTTGAATTGATAGCTCTCGATAATCGCCGTGTTGCCCAAACCGCTAATTTTTCACGCTGAATCTTAGCATTATGACGAACATCAACTGGAAAGGCAGGATGAAATAATATGTCTCTGATGGCACGAGTATGCTCATGATTACTTCCCAATTTTAGCAATGCCAGACGTAATTGTGTCTGGTCAACTTTGGCATGGGACGGTTCCACAATCAAGACAGGTCGCTGTTTGCCAGGTTCACCAATGCCCACCAGTGCCGTCCGTGCCACATGAGGATGACAATTAAAAATCGCCTCGCATGGCACGGGTAGCATCATGCCATTCGAGGTTTCCACTCGATGCGACTTACGCCCGCACATCCAAATTTGTCCCTTTTCATCCATGTAACCCACATCCCCCATTCGATGCCACATCCCGTCCACATCGGGGATTTTTGCCAAAGCTGTCTGCTGTGGACGATTGACATAAGTTGTTGTAACTACGCCACCTTTAACCACAATCTCACCTATTTTGCCTACACCTAACGACAAAGACTCATGCCATTTTAATATTGGGGCATCAGAAATGGAGATAATCCGTACCTCAAGTCCCGTCAGTGATTTACCCACACACATGCCCTTACCGTCCTCACTTAATTTTGCCGTTTCGCTCAAAATTTCATCTCCTGATATTGTCGTAATAGGCAAAGCTTCCGTAGCTCCAAAAGGAGTGAAAACTTGACCGTTTGGCAAAATGAGGCTGAAATCTTTTACTAAGGATGGAGGAACGGGAGCTCCTAGCATAAATATATGCCGTAACGAAGGAAGTGTGATGCCATGTTTTAAGCAATATCGCCCCACAATTTTCCATATCGTTGGGGAGCCGAAACTAACGGTTACGCCATGCGTTTGGATGGATTCGACAAAAGCGGATGGATTTAGTTTGGCTGTTTTGGCGGGATTCATGTCGGGGATAACCGTTGTCACTCCGAAGGCGGGATTAAATAAGGCAAAAATATAAATTCCTGCTAGATGAACTTCGCCTTCTTCAATGTGCATTTGATTACGAATGATGTCAATTTGAGCATGGAAATTGCCATGCGTGTAAACTACCCCTTTCGGCATGCCTGTGCTACCTGACGTAAAGGCAATTGCCCCTTCAGATTTATATGTGGTTGGGGCAGGCTCGAACTTGCCTCGATGATAATTTTGTAATTCGTCGAGTGTTGCCCCATGCCAAAACAATCGTTTGCCAACGGTGACAAATCGTCGCACAGTTTTGAACGGTTTGCGGAAAATGATGCGGATGCCGTGTGCCAGAGGGATGCCAATAAATGCTGTCGGTTCACTTTCGGCAACGCATTGCAAAAGTGTGTTCAACCCCATGCCAGGGTCAATTAATATCGGCACTGCTCCAATTTTCAACAAGGCAAAGGCAACCGCAATTAATTCGATACCTGGTCGAATCATCAGCATGATTCTATCGCCTTGTCGAATACCGTACTCAAACAAGCCATGAGCATAGCTGTCGCATAACTCGTTCAGTTGGCGAAACGAAAGCTGGACAAATTTTGCCCGCCCAGCATGGTCATGTCCCGCAGGAAAAATAATAGCCGGCTGAAAAGGAATACGGTCTGCTGTTTCAGCTAATGTTTGGGCGACATTAAATGTTTTGATAATTGTTTTCCTTGTTGTACAGCATAAGATTATTATTTATTAGTCAGCAAGTCGAAGCTGATAGCCCTGTCCTCGTTTGGTTACGATACGACTGGGTATGCTCGGGTCATCTTCAACCTTTTGCCGTAGCCAACATATATGAACATCAAGAGTGCGGGTATCACCAATATAATCAGTATTCCAAACCTTCTTCATGAAGGTTCTGCGACTGACAACTGTACCCGCATTTTGGATTAATAATGCAAGCAATCTACATTCTTTTGGTGTGAGGTGAATTTCTTCACCGCCTTTTTCTAAGCTTGCTCGAGCTAAGTTCAATGAAAATTCGTTAGTGGTTATAGTTTCTCCGTTTACATCTGGATGAGACATAATTTACTCCCTTTACATGTATTAATTTAATAATATTAACATTATACCTGTTTTGCAAGGGCTCCTCAACGGTTATAACACTGAATTTACTTAAGTAAGAATACTGTCTTTCCATAGCCCATATTACGACCGAAACACATCTAACGATGATTTTAATTCTGTGCTTTTCTTAATACTAAATTCTATCTTAGCCGTTTGTCCACTTATCGGAACAGGAATGTACAGATAAAATGTCTCATTGCCCGTATGTGTTTTGAGTATTTCACATAAATGATATAGCTTTTCTTTATCTTGTGCCGAATCACCTGAACGCCTGAACAGAATCGGCTCAATGATAATTTCAGGAGGTGTTTTCTCGTTGTTGGAATTATGCTGTCTTGAAGGAGTAGAATATCCATTTATGGATGGAATGTCATAAGACCCATTTCTTTCTGCAACAACTTGATGATTGTTACCATGGGCTGTTCGCCCATTGATAGCATGTCCATTGATATGATTATTATTACTATTGCCATTAGCAGGCAGTTCGTTTGAAATTCTATCGGCAATTATCCTTACAGGTTCAGGATTTTTAGTATCAATTCTGCCCACCACATACACAATTTTACCAGGAGTCAAAAACTGTTTGAACTTGCTGAATGCTTGCGGGAAAATTGTTACATCTAAATTGCCTAGCATGTCCTCCAACTGCATAACTGCCATTTGCTTTCCATTTTTAGTGGTGATATACCGCACATCGGCAACTAAGCCAATCAATTTAATAATCCTTTTGCCGTTTGGTTTTTTGTTGGCAACATCACTACACAAAAAGATATACGGTGGTAATTGATTATTCTGGAGGTATGATTGAACGGGATGCGAGGTAATATAAGTGCCGACCAGTTCCTTTTCCCATTCCAATTTTTTTCGGTTTTCGACATCTTCAACATCGGGCAAGGGGTATAAACTGGCATACGACACATCAACTTTGGAAGTGACAAACATGCTAGTTTGAAATTGATTTTGATTCGGTTGGTGAATTTGTCTTGAGATAGTTATCATGGTGTCAAGGATTTGTAACATCTGCTCACGATTACCGAATTGGTCTAAAGTCCCAGCTTTAAGCAAACTTTCTAAGGCTCGTTTACCTACCTTTTTTAATTCGACACGTTGACAAAAATCGTCTAAATCGTCGAATATTTTCTTGTTACTTGCTAATGTAATTGCCTCAATGGGACCATCGCCAACATTTTTAATCGCTCCCAAGCCAAATCGAATATTCTCATTCTCAATTGAAAAGCCTCGTAGACTGGTGTTAATGTCAGGCGGTAACACTTCGATACCCATTGAACGACATTCGTCCATGAGCGAACCGACCTTTTCGGTATTGTTGTGCTCCACAGTGAGCAAAGCTGTCATGTATTCGACGGGATAATTAGCTTTGAGATATGCTGTCTGACATGTAATCACGGCGTAATCAGTGGCATGGCTTTTGTTAAAGCCATAACGAGCAAAATACTCAATATCATCAAAGATTTGAAGCATGACTTTTTCGGGGATGCCTTTCTTTTTTCCACCATCAACCATTAATTTGCGGTGCTTAAGTAAAGCTTTCTTTTTCTTTTTGGAAACTGCCTTACGCATGAAATCCGCTTCGGAATTGGTATACCCTGCTAACTCAGTGGCAATACGCATGATTTGTTCTTGGAAAACAATAATGCCGTAGGTTTCAGCCAAAATCGGCTCCAAGTCAGGATGATGATATTCAAATTCTTCTTTGCCATGCATGCGAGCAATATAATTTGGGATGTATTGCAACGGGCCTGGACGATAAAGTGCCACCACTGCGATGATGTTTTCTAGCGTATTCGGTTTCATGTCAATCAAAATACGACGCATGCCATCTGACTCAACTTGGAATACCCCTGAAACATTTCCACTAGCAAGCAACTCAAACGATTTGGGGTCATCGGTAGGGATGTTATTCAAGGTATAGTCAATGCCATGCCTTTGCTTAATGAGTGCCACAGCTTTCCGCATCACGGTTAGGGTAGATAATCCCAAAAAGTCAACCTTTAGCAAACCGATTGACTCGCAAATAGGATATTCAAATTGAGTGATTGACTTGGTTATCACCGAGCCTTGAGGACGCATGAGTGGTAAGTAATTAACCAATGGCTTATCGGTAATGATAACCGCGGCGGCATGCACTGAAGAATGGCGAGCAATCCCTTCTAAATCGCGGGCAGTATCCACCAAGCGTTTGATTGAGGCATCGGATTCATAAATTTGATGTAATTTGCGAGAATAAAATTTGTTCCCTTTCTCCAGAGTATTATCAATTTTCACACCTGGCATGCTGGGAATTAACTTGGCAACTCTATTCACATCGCTCAATTCGACATCATAAGCTCGCCCGACATCACGAATCGCCGCCCGAGCTTTCATCCGCCCAAATGAGACGATTTGAGCAACTTGGTCTTCACCATAAGTTTCAATCGTATAGCGTATCATCTGTTCTCGTTGGTCATCGGGATAATCCAAGTCAAAATCAGGCATGGAAATACGACCTGGATTAAGGAATCGCTCAAAAATGAGATTGTGTTTTAGGGGGTCAACCATTGTAATTCCTAAAGCATAAGCAACAATTGAGCCTGCCCCAGAACCCCGCACATTCCACCAAATATTTTCCTGTTCGGCATATTGACACATATCCCACACTATCAGGAAATATACATCAAAATTCATGGTATTGATAATATCAAGCTCCAATTCCTTACGAGCCAACACTTCAGGGTCATCAAATCGTTTTCGCCCATCACGACCATCATATCGCCGTTTCAAGCCTTCTGTGGTTAGAAGTTTAAGCAAACTTTGGTAGTCATGTTCTGGATATTTTCGCATGACATGTGCAGGATGAGGCAAATGGAATTGGTCATCTTCTAAAGACACCTCACACATTTCAGCGATTTGTAAGGAATTACTAAAAGCAGAAGCAGGCAAATCTATGAAGGGACGAAAAGTAGCTTCGAGTTCTGCTCGGGTTTTCAAATAATAGCTATTATCAGAAAGCTTCATTTTTGGGTTTGACACCAATGAGCTTGTTTGAACACATAACAGTGTCTCATGCAAACGTGCATCTTCTTGGCGAGCGTAGTGTGCATCATTCGTAACGAGGAGTTGTAAATCCTCTTTTTTTGACCACTCAAGAAGCGTCTTGTTAATTTTTTGCAATTCTGGGATAGAGTGTTCTTGTAACTCGACAAAGAAATTTTCTTTGCCAAAAATATCGAGATACCAGTGTAGCCGTTCAAGAGCAAGCTCTCTATTTGGTTTACGGTCTTTACTATTTAACCAATATGGCACTTCACCAGCCATGCAACCTGTGGTACAAATTAGCCCTTCGCTATGTGATGCCAAAAAATCGGCATCAATGCGGGGTTTATAATAATAACCTTCCAATTGGGAAGCAGCACAAACCTTGAGCAAATTTTGATAACCTGTTTGATTTTTTGCCAACAAAAGTAAATGATGACGTGCTTTATCTCGTTGCGGCTCTCTATCGCTCATCTTACGATTATACAAGGTCATGTAAGCCTCAACACCAATGATAGGTTTAATATCGTGCTTTTTACATTCACGAAAAAACTCAACTGCTCCATGCATGACCCCATGGTCGGTTAAAGCTAGAGCGGTTTGTTTATTTGTAACTGCTTGTCTTACAAGTTCAGGAATTCGTCCTAAACCGTCTAATAATGAATATTCAGAATGGACATGTAGATGTACAAAATCTGTAGACATAAAATTCTCACATATAGGCAATAGTTCAAGCTATCGCATTCCTGTAATTAATAAATTCGAATAATTGCGGATAATTTTATTGTATAAAAAAATTTTCATTGGCACAACCTTGATAAAAAGCATTTTTGAATCAGAATTTACCGAGTCTATAGCTTGGATTCACAAAATGAATCGAAAATATTTAGCCGAATTCTAAAATTTCATGAATCAGGATGGTGAAAAAAGGGTTATGTCTTAGATATAAGTAATCTATATTTTCAATGATTTTCATAAAAATTTTTGTTAAATTTTTATTTGGCAATAATTTGGCAAGGTTTGTATCCGAACAGCCTAGAAATCTATTCTACATGGTTGGAAGTGGTGAATGTTATTTTTGTGAGTGGAATTAGCCTGTCATGGTTAAAACAAGAAAGGTTTTTAAAAACCTTTCTTGTTTGACTATCACCTTGTGTGAATGGGAATCCTCATATTCATCTGACCTGTTTGGCTTAGTAGTTACGAAAAAGTTGAATATTATGAAATTTTATGATATAATCACTCTATGATTTTAATCATCGGTTACGGAAACACACTACGTCGAGACGACGGTGGTGGTGTAGCATTAGCTAAAAAATTACATCAAATATGGCATGAACAGCAATTACATGTGCAAATCATTATTGTTCATCAATTGGTGCCAGAGTTAGCCCAAGATATTGCTCATGAAGATATTTCTACGGTGGTGTTTGTGGATACGCGTATTATAGATTCTTGCTTGGATAATCATGGTATAGAAATACAGCCTATTTCCCTTCAAGATTCCTCACCAGCATCAAACCACTATATGACAGCTACTACGTTAATGACCTATGCTCATTTTCTTTACAATGCACATGCAGTTGCATTGCAAGTAACTGTACCAGGACATGATTTCGGCTATGGTGAAATATTTAGTGATATAACTCAACAGGCATTGGATAATTTGCCTGATTCTGTGTATACTTTATTTTAATTATAACTATTGAATCAGGAGAAATATAATCACTGAGCCTAAAAATGTAACCGCTCACCCCCACCCCCTAACCCCTCTCCCTGTGGGGGAGGGACTAGGTGGAGGGTGAACGGTTACTGGGACTCAATTATTTTCGATTTTCATTATATTTTCAAAGGAGTAACAAATAACGTGAAAGAAAAATCGTTATCAAAATTATTTTTTCTCTTTAGTCTTATACTCATCATAGGTATCGTGCCAGCCATAGCTTTAGCCCAAAGTAGCTTTTTCAAACGGACAGATGTCGGCACAGCATTTACCTATCAAGGCTATTTAACAGACGGTAGCAATCCCGCCGATGGCACATACAACTTTGAATTTGCTTTGTATGATGCCGCTTCGGATGGTAGCCAAATCGGTAGCACTCAAACAAAATCAGGTGTAACCGTAAGTGATGGCTTATTTAGTGTTTCATTAGATTTCGGTAGCAATGCCTTTGATGGCAATAACCGTTATCTAGAAGTTAAAGTCGGCACAGAAACATTATCGCCTCGCGTCGAATTGAGTCCATCTCCCTACAGCATGTACAGTGCTGATAGTGGAGCATTACAAGGCAATACTGTCAGCAGTGACAGCCCCAGCAGTGGACAAGTCTTAAAATGGGATGGCTCCGCATGGGCACCTGCCACTGATAATACTGGTTCAGTTGTAGATACTGGATATAACGGTCTTTTTGATGAAAGTATTTATGTGATAGGCTAATGCGTAGGCTGTCGCATAGCCAACTTCGGCATAAACACCAGCAATCAAAGCATGCAAGTTGGTGATATTATCACTATTCAAGGCATGCAAGTAAGTGATTTAAGTGATACGCCTTTACTGAAAGTATCCCATGCCAAAGATGGTCAAACTGTAGTTGGTGTGGTGCAAGGGTATGCTGAATCTGTCATAAAAGATAAAAACGAGCCTGACGGTGCAAAACACCTAGTTCTACGTGATGGAGCAGCCAAAGCAGGTGATTATGTAACCATCGTTATGCATGGCATGATGGAAGTTAATGTCAGTACTAGCCTAGGAGACATTAAGTCGGGTGACCGTTTAACCGTTGGTGTAGATGGTCTGGCACGTGCATTGCAAACTCGTACTATCGAAGGCATGCAAGTTTCGGAAAGTTCACCTACGCTTGGTATCGCTTTAGAGGATGCCAGTAAGGATGGTAAAATTTGGGTATTTGTTAATCCGCAATAGTATGGCTTAGACAAGAAAGGTTTTTAAAAACCTTTCTTGTCTGGTCAAAAAAGGAGGTTTATCATGAAAATAAAATCAATGTTTAATGTTATTACTATTACCATCCTCATCATGTTTGTAGCGGTCATGGTCTATGCTCAAAAC
>NBMH01000191.1 GCA_002084875.1 Anaerolineaceae bacterium 4572_78
ATTGCACTTGGATTGCAGAGGTGCTTGTTTTTACAAGGCTACTCTTACCCAACTTTGCCAGAAAGATAGCTTCAAATGGAAAGACTCCTTCGGGTGGCGGGCACGGTGCCGGGGTTGCGGGCGGAATCAACCTCAATTCCACGCGATTTGACCAACTGCAACGAATTTCTATAGGCTCGCGCCTATTTCCCATCATTCTCGGCTTGCCTTGACGCGACAATTTCTTGAAGGAACTATACGGTGGTTTCACGGTTATCTTGTTTCTCTCGAAACGCATAAGCAAGGGGAAGAGCCAGAACCAGTATTGCCGTGGAGAGCCAGGTTATCAATCCGGGTTTGAAATACTCAATTCCAAATCTTGGACCCAAACCCACAAGAAGCCAAGATATTACAACTACTGCCAATAGACAGTATGACAGTAGTTCAGACAGAGACCGCAGGTAGAAATTAAAAGCCTTAAAAAAAGATACCTTAAATAGCAGGGAAAGACTGTAAACAATGCTGAAGATGCCAACTAGACCCGCACCAAAAATTCCTAAAATCAACCCGACTTTGCCTGTCAATAAATAATCTATAGCGAAATACGCCGATATAACAGTGGCACACGCAACAGCAAGTAGGGTCAGGATTTGAAAGTATATATACTTGAGATTGATTTCTAATGACTCCAGAACGACAGTGGCAATCTTACGTAGAAAATCCGGGAGGGTAATAAGAGCAAACACCAAATGGGTGAAAAAGATCAAAAGCAAGTTAAAAAGCTGCGTAAGTAGCCATAGCAGCACGTACAATACAGTTTCTAAGGAAGGCATGATCACTCGATTTATTGAGAAGTGACCTGCTCGCGCAATGGAATTAACAAGTGTTATGGCGATGACAGATAGTGTATCCACAATTATGTTGACTATTGCCCAGGCAGTATTAGCTCGCGTTTGCTTGATGAGGCTTAGAGTTACTCTGGGAAGTTTTACATCCGGTGGGTCCTGAAGGTTATTCTCGATAACTTCTTTAACCCGTGTGGCATCTCTGGATACGACAGCAGATGTTATTAACAACAAGACACCAGCTAAGACAACAATTACTGCCAATATCCAAGCTACAGAATATTCCTCGCTTCGTGCCAGAAATAACAAAACGCCTGGTCCCATTACAAGAAAAACGAGACCGAGTACTGGTACGTAACATCCAAGCTTTTTGTCAGTCCACCATGACCACGTTCCTACAAAAAGCAAGGTAGTAGGGAGACTCAACAAAGCACAGATTGTCCAGACTATAGAAAAGTCATGACTAAAGACTAAGACCACTAACACGACCGCTGTTAGCAGTGTTCCTGATGCCAGCACAATCTCTTGTGTTGCATCCTGTCGCGCTGGATGACTACCAAAAACTACACGAAATAAAGTAAAGACCAGCAGAGTTGTAACCACTATTAAAGGTAAGTGAACCATGGTTTCTCTAGGGAGATTTGAAGTCCCATCAAGATAGGTATAGAAGTCAAAAAGATTTCCTATTCCCTCTCCCCAATTAAGAGATAGGTATATAGGTTGCCAAAGGTAAGCCAATAACGGACCTACTACTATCACCAAGATGAAATAGGCATACAGAAAACCCGAGTTTCCACTTTCGTTATCTTGGTGGTATCGGCTTATCTTTAAATTCTGAGTACGAGTTACTACCCAAGGGCTACTGGCTACTGCTACAAATATGTAAAAAAGCCAGCGGAGTCTAAACGCCATAGCGTGTATATTTCGAATGGTTTTTTCAGTGTTGTCTGCTGCTTTGGCAATGTCTGGATACTCATATAAGCTAACAAAAATCGCAAAGGCCAAAGTTGCAACGAAGTAAAATAGAGCTATACCCAAAAAGAGTCCCCATCTTGGCTCAAGACCATCTTCTACGGTTTGCATTTCAGGGTCTCCGAAGGCCACTTTACCCCCAATTTGTGTTGGTTCACTCATTCAATATTCCCTCCCTTGCCAAAACTACTTAATGCTCATTTGAACTGTGCCCGCGCTAAAAGTTGCAGACAAAGGCATTTCGCCGAGTTGGGTCCGAACTATGGGTTTTCCAACAGGTTGCGAATATGCCTCTACAGCGGGATCGCTAAGATCATAGCCGGATCTCCGACAGATAATGTTAGGATGGCGAAAGAAAGTCTGCGAATTAAGGCAGCTGGCAATAGCAATATAACGGCCCCGGGTTCAGCCGCCGCGCGGTCGATGCAGAGACACCTTCGCTCGCGAAACCAATTACGCCAACCAGCAAGCCACAAAGGCGCGGCGCCCAGCGCGGTCGGCTGCAACCCGTTGTTAGCCCGCCTGCGTGATAATACACCCCTCGTTTATAACGCCCCAATGAATTATTGGGATTGTATTCAAGTAAACTATTGTACATATCCAAGTAATTATAAGTGGGTTGTGCTTTTCGAGACGGAACAAAACCGCAATGTGGGTAATTCTCGTAGTAAAGTTCCCCTACATAACGAACATTAGTGTGCGCAACTGCACTAACATAATCTTCGAGCATCTGCTCGTATTTACCAACATCGTACATTTCTGCTAATCGCCCTCGCTCATAATATGCCATACTGTCCGTTGGAGTGATCTCAATAATTTTACTGTAGTCATCAAAAGCGTGAGAGTACTGCCCTGTTTTCAAATAAAGATGCACTCGCCCCCAGTAAACAGACACTTCGTCAGGATACCATTTGACCAATTGAGTGTACGCATCAATTGCATCATATAACAATCCTTGCTTCTTAAACAAACATGCTATTCTCTCATAACCAGGTTTATCTTTTTCGTATTGGTCATGATTTAAAGCAATCATCATATCCAAGATTCTTTCATCCACCTCATCAGTGCTATTCGTGGCACCACGCATTCCTCTTTGATAATAGGCATCGGCTTTTACTTCATATCTATTTGGGTCATTAATTATTTCATCATAGTTTAATATCCCTCCTATTGGGGTAAAAGATGATGTTGTCACAAAATCAAGATTCTCTCTAAGTACAAACAACTCGCTGTTTTCATTTTTACCCGTTATTAAAGCCATACCGTTGGAATCAAGAGTTAATTCCGTCTCACCGACCAAAACCAAGCTATCCTGATTCTCATCGTATAATAAAATTCTAACGTTTTCGAATGGTTCAAATCCAGACAAAACATATCCACTATAACTACCAGAAAAAGTGATAGCAGGTCGTTTCCTATTTAGTATGCTAGATATGTTTTCAAAACTAGTAGCTAAATCACTATATTGACTGTGAATTATAGCCTGATATTGTCCTGAAGAAGCACCCTGTAGCAAATCTATCTGTCCTATATTACCATTGTAGCAATAAGTTATCAACTGATCCCACCGTATATATGGTTCAACGTCTGCTCGAATTTTCTGTACAGGTTCTCCTTCAGGAGAGAGTAAAGTAATATTTAGGTGGTCACCCTCCTCATATCCACAAACTCGAATGCTAAATCTAAATTCAAACGCTTCCGAATATTTCCTGAAAACATCAGTTGATACAACGACAGGAGATGTATAAGGTCTAAAATCGTCATCAAAACACGTAGGGTAGCAGTAATTATCATCACCTGCACCCCCTCCCGCGAAATAAAGGGTCAGTTCTTCTTTTACATCAGAAGGATGTATGTCCTGAAGACTAAAAATTAGTGAAGTTGTATTGGAGAACACATACAAGTTTTGCAGTGTCTCTGACGGGTACTTTGTTGCCGATTTTCCTAATGAATAGGTAGGCGTAGCTATAATAACAGTAGGACGAACAACTGAAGTGCTTAATGTGGTAGTAGTTGCTACTGATAGAGTCGATGTAAAAGACGTTGGAATTAGCGCTAAAGTACTCTTTGATATGGTCGTAGTGACCTTCATATTATTATTGTAGGTATTAAAATGTTTTGGTTCTTTGCTACACCCTGATACAATAAGAAGTATCACATTAACTATAGCAAAATATAATAACAACTTGAACTTCATGGAGATTATCCTATTGCTCATTTTGTAATTCCTGTCTATACTTTTGCACTTTTTGCTTTTGACTGATTTTTTGTCGAAAACCCACATTATGACAAGCAAAATATGCCATTTTGTTAACATAATACTTAAAAATCAAGCTCTTATGTCAAGGAAAATGTCGATTTTGTTAACATAACTCACTGATTTAAAAAACTGCGAAAGTATAGTCCTGTAAACTTCTTCAAACTATTCTGATATTCAATCTTCTTTGATATTTTTTCCATAGGAACATTTTGCACAGCGAATGTATACCATACAATTGCCTCTTGCAATTCCCCCAATTCCACATACATTTCAGCAATAGACGCTTGATATACAGATATTTGAGGTTTTGTCCGTTCCAAAACGGGAAGGATATCAATGGCTTTAATATATTCGTCTATAGCAATAGTATATTGGGACTTAATACGATAAATCAGCCCAACCCGGGCATGTGAATGTGCAGCAAGTTCTGCAATTCTATCATTACGCTGCTGTTCATATTCTGCGATAACAACTTCAAAAGCTTGCTTTGCTTCTGCCAAATATTGCACACCATTTTCTATGTTATTTCTTGCGAGTTCTAGATTCGCCTTAAGTAAATAAGCTTGACCTAAACCATACATTGACTTGAACGTTATATCAGCTAAAAATGGTTGTTCCAAATTTGGGTCTGCGGCAATTTTAAAATATTCGATAGATTTGTCTAATGATATTTCATCAATTGATTTGTAGGTGTCATCTGCTTTGTCCCCAATAGATTGGGCGTAAAATACGCTTCCTAAACCTATAAACGCACGTGAATACAGATAATTCTCAACTAAAGCTTTTTCATAATAGTTTTTAGCATCTTCAAAATGGTGTTGCCTTAGGGCTGCATTGCCTAATAAAACATAAATAGTATCTTTCTGACTCCAGGAATGATTCCCCAAAGCTTTATGAAACTTCATCTCTGCTGACCGATACTCGCCAATAATATAATCGGACAAACCATACACGATAAATGTAAGAGCATTAACTCTATCGGCAACAACTATACTCGCCTGGCTTTGACGTGCCTTGTTATTAACCTTGTCTATGATGATAGCATTACCCATACGATATTGCCCTACTATTTCAAGCGCATCGGATTGAGCTTCCTCTTCATCAAGTCTAATCAGAAATTCCGGGCTAATGGACGCTGATACGCCGTCCACACTGACAACACCATAAATCACTATGCCCGCATTAATATTGTCCGCCAATCTCTGAGCAGAAACGGCTCGGGATTGTACAGTTTCCCCTTTTACAATTCCGGTTTCATGAGGTGGTTTTATTTCAACGGACTGTTCAAGTTCAGTAGATACTTCAACAATTTTACGACCTATTGCATTCGAGAAGCGTTGAGCCAGAATTTTCGCTTCGTCATACCCCTCTCCATGACCAACAACCTGAAATTGTGCGACAGCAATATTATAATCACCATACATAGTTTGATCTGGTTGAAACCAACGGTAAACAAAAAATGTAGACAACAGAACAAGTATACCAAGTATGAAAAAGCCCAACCGTTGTTCCAGTCCAAGGCGAAGAACAATTCTGCTGTCCAGAGATTGAATAACAATTTTGCCTATCTGAACAAGATTTTTTACAGTCCCTGAAATATTGAGGTGTTGCTCTATTTTATCAGATTCACCTGGTTCAGTAGAAGACATTATTCGTTAATTGAAATATCACGAACCTATTTTTCCTATTTGAAGAACATCTTGCGCATTACCTGAAATACTCAATTGTTGCTTTATTATATCCCCTTCGCTCCGCTCATTTTCTTCTTGTAACAACTGGCTTAACTCCTTGGCGAAATCTTTGTCTCTTTCCAATTTTTCGATCAGAACTGCTTCCAAAGCCAACTGTCTGCTTTTTGCTTTCGGATTGTTCTCTATGCGCTTTAATGTTTGTTCAGCGTAATCATCACCCGAAAATTTTTTCTTTATATTCGCATATAATCTGCCAACTCCCTCTATCAAATTTTCACCTCCCTTTTGAGCAACCACCTCACCCATTTTAGTCAAGTATGGTACCAACATTGCTAATGTCGTTGCTGCGATAGTTTGAATGTTCATAGTTTGTATCCTTTCATAAATTATAAAAATTTGGTAACAAAAAGGTGAAACAAGTGATAAATAGCCCTAACGCCCACATTGTGCGGACGCCGGGTAAAACGCAGTACACCACGCCAGAAACCAAGCCGCTAAAACGAACCTACTTCAAAAGGGACCAAGATTAGGCGTTCCGTACCAATGTGATTGTTAGGTTTGCCGTTTGCCCAACGAGATACTTATACGGCTAATTGTCTCTTTCCCCCCCAAACGCTACTCCACTTAATCCAATAATGAATTCTAACGGCGATACAACTTGCAATCTCAACGATTCCTGCGCTAAACGAAAATCTCGAATATTGGACGTAACGACCATTGCATTCGCGTTCATTGCACAGTCAATAATATGATCATCGCCAGGGTCAGGTGAAACGGGACGCCACGAATAATGAATATCCACAAAACGGGTCATTTTCAATAAACTTCCCAAAACTTTTCGGGACAATACATCGGCGTATTCGTATGCAAGGGCGTTGGTGGCGTATGTTTGTATCATACCATCCAAGGTGGCGTATGTTTGTATCATACCATCCAACCAGACATCAATAATTGCGCTTGCAATTCCACCTTGCTTTGTCAATCCTTCAAAAACAACGTTTGTGTCAATAACAGCCCGTAGAGGACGCTTGCGTATCATAGCACTATTATAGCACCATATTCGCTGTCATCAAGTTTTTGGTATACAAATTCTTCGGCACGCTACTGTGAAAAATCAGAGACAGCTTTGAACAAAGGAAATCTATAAACGTGATTTCTTGCAAACCTAACGCC
>NBMH01000001.1 GCA_002084875.1 Anaerolineaceae bacterium 4572_78
ATTTCGTACCTCAATCTTATCCATGGGGTATTGTTTTTAACAGAATATGTAGAGATTTATGGTATAAATCCTACACGATGATAAGACATGTGTCCCATATTCCTGCCATGTTCTACCTGAAAAAATAGCATTGAACAGCTCTGAATAGTAAGGGCGTACGCCCGTACGCCCTTACAACTGGCATTGAACAGCCCTGGTAGGGTGAACGGTTACGTTCCGTTTTACGGATTGTTTTCCTGAATTTGTTAAAAAATTGAGATTGATATATAATGGCAATAATTTTGACATAATCAACATGGATGAACAAAAAAATGAAACGATACGAATCATGGGGAAAATACCCCACTGCACATCATAAAATTTACCCGCTTCAATGGCGAACCGATAAATTAGACATGGCAACATTTGATAGAACGGTTTTGCCATTCGGACAGGGACGTAGTTATGGCGATAGCTGTTTGAATGATGGAGGAATCCTGCTCGATACTGAAGGATTAAATCGCCTAATTTCTTTCGACAGAGAAAAAGGTATCTTGCGATGCGAAGCAGGTTTAACGCTGGACAAAATTTTGGAATTGATTGTTCCACAAGGTTGGTTTTTTCCTGTAACTCCTGGCACAAAATATGTTTCAGTTGGAGGGTGTATTGCTAATGATGTACATGGCAAAACACACCATCGGGAAGGTACGTTTGGGCATCATGTTTCATGCTTTGAGTTGATGCGTTCTAACGGTGAGCGATTGCTATGCTCCCCGACCGAAAATGAGGAGTTGTTTAGGGCAACAATTGGCGGACTAGGCTTGACAGGATTAATCACTTGGGCAGAATTAACTCTAAAGCCCATCAAGAGTCCCTTCATTCGCATGGAAAGCATCAAGTTTGAAAACCTTGATAAATTTTTTGAGGTTTCGGCAGAATCGGATGAAAAATTTGAGGCAACCATGGCTTGGGTAGATTGTCTTTCTCAAGGTGAGTCATTGGGACGAGGCATATTCATGGGCGGCAATTTTGCTGAACCTCCCTTTGACAAAACCCCCACTGGTCGCAGTAAAACATTATTTACTGTTCCCATAAATGCCCCAAATTTTGCCCTGAACACCTTAACCAGTCGAGCTTTTAATTATTTGTACTACAACAAACAACGAATAAAAATCCAAAGAAGTTTGCTCTATTATGAACCGTTTTTCTTTTGTTGTGCCGTATACAGATTATAATGCTATTCGCACCATTTTCCAAAAGATTGCCGAGTCAGGCTTGGGGTCATTTCTGGCAGTGCTAAAAACGTTCGGAGATATTCCATCGTTGGGCATAATGTCTTTTCCACGTCAGGGAGTCAATTTAGCTCTTGATTTTCCTAATGACGGGACTAAAACATTTAACCTTTTGGAACAGCTCGACCAAATTGTTAAGGCAAATAATGGTTTGGTCTATCCTGCTAAAGATGCCCGCATGTCCGCTGATAGCTTTCAGTCATTTTATCCGCAATGGCATGAATTTGCCAAATATATTGACCCTAAGTTTTCATCTAGTTTTTGGCGGAGAGTAACAGTAAGCAAGTAGGTTGGGCATTTGCCCGCCTGCTAAACAAACAGGATGTCCGTTCTATATGAGGAGATATAACAATGCACAAGATTTTAATTATCGGAGCCACTTCAGCAATTGCACAAGCTACAGCCACATATTTTGCAGCCGATGGTAACATGTTCTTCTTAGTAGCTCGTAATCAAGACCGATTACAAATAGTAACAGATGACTTGAAAGCACGAGGAGCAAATCAGGTCAGTTTTACGGCTATGGATGTTAATGAATTTGACCGCCATGAGCCTGTTATCCAAGAAGCTACCGAATCTATGCATGGCTTGAATATGGTGCTAATCGCACATGGCACGTTAGGTGACCAAAAAGTTGGGGAAAAAGATTATCATGTAGCAGAAGAGGAATTAAAAACAAATCTGTTAAGCACAATATCACTTTGTACAATTTTGGCTAATCAGTTTGAATCCCAACGACATGGTACTTTAGCCGTAATCACCTCTGTGGCTGGGGATAGAGGTCGTCAGAGCAATTATATTTATGGTACTGCTCAAGGAGCAAAAAGCATTTTCTTGCAAGGGCTACGCAACCGTCTAAGCCATGCGGGTGTTCAGGTGCTGACCATCAAGCCAGGTTTCATTGACACGCCCATGACAGCTCATCTGAAAAAAGGATTGCTTTTTGTTAAACCCGAAGTGGCGGGCAAAGCAATCTATCATGCAATTATCAAAAATAAAGATATTGCTTATGTACCTTCGTTTTGGTGGTTTATTATGACGGTAATTAAGTTGATACCCGAAGGAATTTTTAAGCGATTACGATTGTGAGGTATTGCGGTTGAATTCATAAAATAACCTGTACTAATAGCATCAAACAAAACCCTATCACAAACGCCCATGCAATTTCTACCGGGCTTTTATCTTCAAGTGCTTCAGGGATGAGTTCCATGATTATCAAAAATATCATTGCCCCAGCGGCAAAACCTAAAAATGGGAGCATCAATGGTTTGAATAACCACACCAAAATACTTGCGGGAACGGCGGCAATTGGTTGAGGGAGGCTAGTGAGGAATGCCATGAAAAAGCAGTACATAATGCTTGCTCCTTTACTCCTCAAGGGAATAGAAATGGCTAATCCTTCGGGAATGTTATGGATGGCAATTGCCAGTGCGATATAATTCCCTAGATTTTCTGCACCAGCAATATGAGTTCCTGAAGCATAACCCACACCAACAGCAACACCTTCAGGGATACTGTGAAAGCTCATGGCAACGAAAATTAGAATTTCTGTTCGGTTGCCGATTTTGTTGAGGAATGAGTTTTCAAGTCGTTCGGGTGTTAAACTAACATTAACCGCCCATAAAAAAGCCGCCCCCAAAAGAATACCAATTAAAACAAGCGTTACTTGTTCAAAACTGGTATAGTCATTTTGCCCAAGTGTTAAGCCTGGTAAAATCAAGTTGTAAACGGAAGCAGAAAACATCAACCCACCAGCAAAACCATAACCCAAACCCATATTTTTTTGGATATTTAGTCGTTTTATCAGTAATGGGAATGCTCCGCATCCACAGGCGATACTTGCTAGAATGCCTGCAACCGTGGTTTCAACAAGAAAATCATATTTCATAATTACCTCACTATTCGCATGGTAGTATAGCTGAATAGCATGATTTGGCAAATTTACAAAGCACAAAGCAAATTTGCTAAATCCTACAAAATATGTATTATGTAGAAAAGATGAATATGAGTCCTTGACTCATATAAGGTAATAGTCAAACAAGAAAGGTTTTTAAAACCTTTCTTATTTTAACCATAATAGGTTCTAGTTAGACATACCATGAAAATATTACATATCTACAAAGATTACTACCCCATCAAAGGTGGAATTGAAAACATGCTAAAGTGGGTGGCAGAGGCTCAAGCTGAACTGGGGCATGATGTCACCGTGTTAGTTGCAAGCCTAAATCGTCAAGAACAGATTGACATGCAACAAGGTGTGCGAGTCCATAAAGTTCCCCGTTTGGCAACTGTTGCCTCCACCCCAATTACACCTACATTACCATTTGCAATTCGTCGCTATAAGCCTGACATTGCCCATGTGCATAGCCCTTATCCGCCCGGTGAATTGTTCAATTATTTATTTGGCAGGGCAAAATTTTCGGTGATGACTTATCATTCTGATGTTGTTCGGCAACAAACTCTTTTGAAATTTTATAAGCCATTGTTCAAAAGGGTGCTTAATCGGATTGATGTTATCATGCCTACCAGTGCCAACTATATCGAAAGTTCTTCGTTCATTCGCTCTCATAAGCATAAATGTCGGGTTGTGCCATTGGGCATTGATTTGTGTCGATTCGATACGCCGCCTTCAGCATTGGCACAAACGCTTAAGGAAATACATGGCTCGCCGTTGGTGTTGTTTGTGGGGCGTTTGCGTTACTATAAAGGAATCGATACCTTAATTGATGCTATGTCGCATGTCAACAAAGGAAAGGCATTGATTGTTGGTGACGGACCCTTGCGTGCTGAATTAGAGGCACATGTTAATCGTCTTAATTTAAGTGGTCATGTTCATTTTGCGGGAGATGTGTCTAATGACGATTTGCCTGCTTATTTTCAGGCGGCAGATTGTTTTGTGTTGCCCTCCAATTCACGGGCGGAAGCCTTTGGCATTGTTTTGCTTGAGGCGATGGCATCAGGTTTGCCATGTATCAGTACTGAATTGGAAACAGGAACTTCATGGGTAGTGCAGGATGGGATTACGGGCTTTGTTGTTCCTCCACAAAATTCATCGGAACTTGCTCAAGCAATTAACACCATGCTTGGTGACAATGTCCTTCGTCGAAAAATGGCTCAGGCAAGTTTAAAACGAGTGCATGCTAATTTTTCAAAAGAAAAAATGGTGAATAATATTATGCAAATTTACGAAGAATTACTGAAAGGAGTTTATTATGCGAAAAAAAATTAACGATAATACAGGAGCAAGTCAAATGAAACAAACTTATGATTTTGATTTTATTGTAATTGGTTCGGGCTTTGGTGGAAGCGTCTCCGCACACCGTTTGACGGAGAAAGGCTATAAGGTTGGTGTCATAGAAAAAGGGAAACGATATCGCCCTAAGGATTTCCCGAAAACAAATTGGCACTTGAAAAAATTTCTCTGGTTTCCACAATTAAGCCTACATGGTTTTTTTCAAATGACTCTATTTAGTCATGTGTGGATTTTGACAGGAGTAGGCGTAGGTGGTGGTTCATTGGTCTATGCCTGTACTTCGTTACAACCTCCCGATACGATTTGGCATGACCACCGCTGGGCAAAATTAAATGATTGGGTAAATGTGATGCCCACATTTTTCGACGAATCTCGACGAATGTTAGGCGTAAAAACTAACACCTATTTCGGCAGGGCTGATAAAATTTTACAAAAAGCTGCCGAAAATATCGGACGGGGAGATACCTATTATCCTACTGAAGTCGCCGTTTATTTTGGTGAAAATGGAAAAGTTGTTCCTGACCCATATTTTGATGGTGAGGGTCCCGCTCGCACAGGGTGTAAACTTTGCGGCGGGTGCATGATTGGCTGTCGGAATGGGGCAAAAAATACATTGGATAGAAATTATCTCTACCTTGCCGAAAAGCATGGAACTAAGATTATTCCTGAAACGAGAGTGGTTAGTATTAAACCGCTCAATGGCTCAACTGATGGCAGTGATGGCTACGAAATTCATACCGTTAGTTCTACTCGGCTTTTTGGAAAAGAACGAAAAGTTTATCGTTCACGAGGAGTTGTCTTTTCAGGTGGTGTATTAGGGACAGTCAAATTAATGCTTGACATGAAGGAAAACGGTTCCATGCCATATCTGAGTGACCAAGTGGGTGAGTATGTCCGCACCAATTCTGAATCAATCATCGGGATACAAATGGATGATGAAGGAATTGATGTTACTGATGGCATCGCCATTGGTTCGGGATTTTATTTGGATGACCATACTCATATTGAAGCGGTGCGTTATCCAAAAGGCTCTGATTCCATATCACTTGTCACGACATTGCTCACAGGTGGTAAACTTGGGTCTTCACGCATTTTGTCATGGCTGAAGGTGATAGCACTCAATCCGATTAAATTTTTAAGGACACTAATTCCATTTGATTTTGCTAAAACTAACGTGATGTTGTTAGTCATGCAAACTATTGATAATCATATAAGGATGCGGCTCAAAAAATCATGGTATTCCCCATTTACAAAAACATTAGAGACAGTGGGAGCAAACATCCCAACTTATATTCCCCAAGCAAATCAATTTGCTGAAAAAATGGGACATGACTTGAATGGCACCCCCAAAACATCCCTCGCAGAAATATTTATGAATGTGCCCACCACAGCTCATATCTTAGGTGGGGCAATCATGGGAGCAAATCCGAATGAGGGTGTCACTGATAATAAGAGTCGTATCTTTAATTATAAAAACATGTATGTTTGCGATGGGAGTATGATTGGAGCAAATTTGGGGGTCAATCCAAGTTTAACCATCACTGCCCTAAGCGAATATGTCATGGATAATGTTCAATCGGCTGATGAAACCGATTGGAATGAAATAGGACAAACACTTTAATCACATAGTCAGACAAGAAAGGTTTTTAAAAACCTGTGTTGTCTTTAAGAAAAGGAGAAAAATGACAGATAAAAAAATACTTACCTGCATCAATCCCGCTACAGGGGAAAAATTTGATGAGATAACAATGGCGACAGCCGAAGATGTCGCTACCGCATACAAAGACATGCGGCGGGCTAAAACGATATGGCAACAAAAATCGGTACATGAGCGGGTTCGCATCTTACGACAATTTCAATCGGTCATGGTCGATGCCCTCGACGAAATTACTTCGGTTATCAACCAGGACTGTGGCAAAAGTCGGCAGGATGCACTTTTAGAAGTTTTCGTTACTCTCGATTTACTTCGAGAATATTGTAACCATGCCCCGAAATGGTTAGCACGAGAATATGTCCCATCGGGCTTACAATTTTTCAAGCGAGGCTATATTGAACATCGTCCTTACGGTGTGGTTTTGATTATAGCTCCATGGAATTATCCTTTTAATTTAGCTTTAGCACCAGTGTTATCAGCCTTATTTGCGGGAAATACGGTTTTGCTCAAATCATCAAAAACGACAGCCGCCACAGGTAAATTAATTGAATCGCTATTCAAACGTGTTCCCGAGTTGGAGCCGTTTATTCGGATAGTGCATGGCGATAGTTCGGTGGGAAGGATGTTAGTGAAGTCTGCCCCTGACCATATTTTTTTAACGGGGTCGGGTGCCACTGCCAGCAAAATTTTGCATGATGCGGCTGATAATTTAACTCCTGTAACTTGTGAGCTCGGCGGCAAAGATGCCATGATTGTGCTTGATGATGCCGATGTAGAAAAAGCGGCAAAATGGGGCGTATGGGGAGCATTTTTCAATGCAGGACAAACTTGCATGTCAGTGGAACGGGTTTATGTACATGCGTCCATTTACGATGAATTTGTCTGGCATGTTGTGGCTGAAACTGAATCCATCCAAATGGGCTATCATAAGGAAATGGTCAATTTTTGCCTTATTGGCTCCATGACCACATCTGAACAAGTCGACTTGGTCGAAGAACATTTAGCCGATGCTGTGGCGAAAGGTGCTAAAATTTTAGCGGGCGGCAGGCGACAAGACAATTTCTTTGAGCCGACGATTTTGGTTGATGTTGACCACACTATGAAGGTCATGCAAGAAGAGTCATTTGGTCCATTCATACCGATAATGAAAGTGTCTGATGAGGCTGAAGCAATTCGGCTGGCAAATGATAGTATTTATGGATTGAGTGCTATCGTGTGGGGCAAAGATATTAAGCGAGCAGAACGAGTTGGGCATTATTTGGAAGCAGGTACTGTTATTATTAATGATGTCCTTGTTCATTTCGGGAATCCACTGTTGCCTTTTGGTGGAGTCAAGGAATCAGGAAATGGTCGTTCACATGGTAGAGCGGGCTTACTTGGGTTTACGGAACCACATTCCTACATGATAGGTAATCCACCTTATTCATTTGACATTGCTACGATGTTACGTGAACCCGGCCAATATCATGCTAATTCAGCCATTTTACATCTGATTTTCGGTACATCGCCCAAGCAAAAATTGAGACCAATTTTGAAAGATAAGGAAACTATCAGTAAGGCAGTAAAACTGACCATGCTTGGTACTACACTAGGAATTGGTTTTAAGTGGTTGTGGCATGTGATGAAAAGGTAAATGTGTTGGATGGGTAGACCTGTCAGGTCTGAATCCAATATGACTTATGAAAAATTCATAGATTTGTTGAAGGATAAATATAGAAAGGAAAACACAAATGAAATTATCAGGCAAAATTGTAATACTGACAGGTGCCAGTCAAGGAATAGGTAAGGCAGCCGCTTATAAATTTGCTCAAGCTGGTTGTAAAGTGGCGTTGGTAGCTCGTTCGGCAAAGATGCTGACCGAAATTGTCAAGGATATAGGAGAGAACCATGCTCTAGCTATTCCTGCCGATGTCAGTCAAAAAGAAGATTGTAAAAAAATTGTTGAAAAAACAATAGAACACTACGGTAAAGTAGATGTGTTGATAAATAATGCTGGAGTGGGGCTTTATCAACCAATGGAGTCTGTTTTGTTATCGGATATAAACACGGTAATGAACGTCAATTTTATAGGGGTGATTCAGTTAAGTCAAGCCGTTATTCCAAAGATGAGGACACATGGCGGGGGACTGATTATTAATGTTGCCTCTATCATTGGTAAGCGAGGTTTTCCAAACATGGGTATTTACTGTGCTAGTAAAGCCGCCCTAGAACGAATGACCGAATCATGGCGGGTTGAGCAGGAGAAGGATAATATTCGTTTTAGCATGTGCTATCCTGGTATAACTCAAACTAATTTCCAGAAAAACACGTTGGGTATACCTCCTACCGACCAATTTAACCAGCTCGCAGGTGTTTCAGCTGAGCGTGTCGCATGGCAGATTGTTCAAACTGCTAGACGTGAATCTCGCGACGCTTATGTGACGTTATTTGATAAAATGTTTATTTTGGGAACGAAGCATGTTCCTCATTTATTCGATATGATTTTTCGGCGGTATTCGTAGCCGCTCCCCCATCTCTAACTAGTTGTAGGGGCGGCCATACGCCCTTACTATTAGGGTTGTTCAAAGCTTGCTTTGACATGAAAAAGCAAGCTTTTTCGCTCCATTGTGCGACCACATGGTTGAAAATCATGTCGAAAAATATCCCAAGCCATGTTTTTTATTTAGCATTAAACAGCCCTACCACCTCTAACCCCTCCCCACATGGAGAGGGATTAGGGGGCGTGGAGGTGAACTGTTTGGCTATGGATTACTTCAAAATAATCGGCAAGTAAATATTTACTTCTGTGGATTTGCTCATCAAGGCAAATTCGCTCAGATGACATATCGGTGCTGTCAATTTATTATTGTCAGGGTCACGCACATAATCATCATTACATGCTTCAATGACCTCTTGCCACTGACTGTTATCTTCATCCCAATAGTACAAACCAAGCGTACTTTTATCAGTAATACCTGCTTCGTCTAAATCAGCATCACTATACTCAATGGTGATGTTGATTGGAGCCTCAAGTGATTGAGAAGCTGTCAATTGGAATGCATGTCCCGCAAAAGCAAAACCTGAAGTCCCGGCATCGGGCTCATTAGTTTGAGTATAAACAAAGGTAGTATCTTCACTTACTACATCTGCTCCCACATTAATTGTGGTTTCGAGATTATTCGTATCAGTGAAGGTTTGACTGCCCCCGCCAGGCTCAATAACAAATTCATTGGCAGGTGGTGGTTGTTCACTGCTAATAACAATAGCATGGGTCTTCGTTACTACTCCAAAACCATTATCCGCTGCAATTGTGATTATTTTCGTACCTACTGTATTCCAAACCACGTTGGAAAGTTTGGCATCACGGGTGTTTAAGCTACCTGATAATGGTTCATCTTTGTCGGTTCGCTTAAATGTAAAGGTAATGGGTAAGGTAACGTTGGTCGGGTCAACTGTTGCCGTAAAGGTGTATGCTGTTCCAACTTGTCCCGTTGTGGGTCCGTTTATAGTTATGCTTGTAGGAGCCACATCTTGAGCAGTTTCTGCACTAATCAAATTGACTTTTGTACGACTCCCTAAACCTTGCCATGTAATATCCTCACCTGTCGTTAAATCAATCGGGCTGAAATCGGGGGGCAAAAACGCCTTAAAGGTAAGCGTATCTCCCGTCGTGGATCCTTCATCTGCTGTTGTTGTCGAATCATCGCCATAAGCATGCAAGAATCCATATTTACCTGATTCGGTTAGGATAATATCACCGCTGTAATTTCCTTCAGAGTCATAAGTAGCGATAATCGAGCCAATCGGAGCCGCTTGGTCATTGATAGTCAATGTACCATAAAAATCTGCCCAAATATTAGTAATCTCAAATGGCATGGTGCTACTCAAATCTACCTTTTTGACAACCCCCCGTCCATCCCATGTAGAGTCGCCACTCGTTATTTCAGCAGGGCGACCGTAGATGGTAAAACTGATATTGTCGCCAATTTCTGCACCTTCGTCAGTTGATGTACGGGCATCATCGCCATAGACATGTAGAAGACCATATTCGCCCCCAAATGTGCCATGCGTGCTAAATGAACCAGCAACAATACCATCAGAGTCATAAGCAATTATTGTGGCATTACTTGGAACAAGGTAACCACTGAATTTGGCGATGCCATGAAAATCAGCCCATTCAGTGGTAGGCATAAAAAAATCATTAGTTGCCAGCTTTTGAATTTGCATTGCCTGTGTTTCATGACGTTTTACCAAAGCAGTACTGTCATAAATCAGGGTAGCTGATTCATCCATTTTAATCCAATAACCAAAGCCAGGCTTCATTGTTTGCAAGTCACTTAAATCAGCATTATTTGGGTCATAAGTTAAACCACCATTTTCAAACCCTTGCACTAAAGTATATTTACCACTGATACTTTGTAAAGCAGTGCTGACTGCCATTTCATCTTCAGGTAAAAAACTAACTAAGTTCCAACCTTCGTTCAAAATGATTTCGGTACTTGCTGGAACACTGACACCTTCAAAGCGTAAGATTTGAGTAGTGTCAGCTGTGATATAAATCCAATAACCATCACGATTGTCAATCATGGTCAAGTCGCTGGCATCGGGATTAGCAGGGTCATAGGTCAACCCGCCGCCTGTCATGCCTGATGTGTATCCGAGAACCACATCATATTTGCCTTCAATGCTTTGCAACACATCGACAATAGCTAAACTCGGCGGCTCGATATTGAGAGAAAAGAGATTCCAGCCTGGTGTTAAGTTTAGTTTTAAGGGATGATATAGCTTTGATAGCGGGGTCGATGTTCCCACCAGATAACCTTCGATAGTATTTGTATCGGCTGTGGTACTACCCGTACGGATGCCTTGCCCATCAACTAGGGGAGTCGGGATGGTAGCAGTAAAATCACCATTTGCTGTAGCAGTAACGACAGCTACAAGTTGCAAAGCTTCTTGATGAGCGTCATCGTCATCAAGGAAAAGTTCAATGATACAATTGGGACATGGGCTGTTTTTGCCGTATGTGCCGACAACTGTTGTGCCAGTAATGGCTGTAATCCTAGCAGGATTGAAATTTTTTAAAGGGTCACTATTTGAAATAGCAGGTCCTAAGCCAATCATATTTTCAAGTTCTGTTTCGGCAAGATTGCCTCGGATGGTGATTTGGTCAAACAACGGTGAACTATCGTTGACGAAAATTGCAGCATTACCTGAGCCGCTAGTAACAAGTGTGCCTTTGCTATTATAAATTTCATTATCTAGGATTTTAGTGCTATAGCCTGCAACTTGGATTCCCAAACCACATGTACCAATTTTATTGCCAGCAACATCTTTACCGATAATGTTATTAGCAATAAGATGATTGCTACCTAAAATGGTAATTGCTGGAGGGTGGGTTTCGGTAGGGCTTTGTGGACGATGTAATCCCGCAATGATATTGTTAGTAATGGTGATATACGAACCATTGAGAATATCAATGCCCCAGCCACCATACCAATATTCACTCGGATTGGGGGTCGAGTCAGCAAAACAATGAATACTAGTGTCATTGAAATTGTCGGGGACAGTACCATCAGCCCGCATGCCAACTTGGTTATTGTCAACAAGGTTATTATTCCCTTGCAAACGAATAGCGGACGGATTACCACCAGCAATGATATTATTGCGAACGGTATTTCCATCTGATAAAGCATGAATACCACCACCTGCAATGTTATTGCTATCAATGAACACAATATCTGTGCCATCATTTGTCAACCCTGACCATATATTTTCGACGAGGTTATAGCCACCAATATTGCTAGATTTTTGCAACATGATGCTTCCCCCACCTTTGATGGCAATATTTTTAATGGTGTTCCTTTGACTAAACACCTGAAGACTGTAATTAGTGTTAAGGACAATTTTTGGACCCTTAGTGCGTCCACCAGTTTGAGTATCTCCATCAAGAGTTACAAAACCGTCATGGTCTTCCGCATTTAATGTAGCCGGTCCCAATTCGGGCAGGTCATTTTCAATCATAATCTCCCACACATCATTTGTGGAGTCATAATTTGAGTCAGATGTGTCAAGATTAAATTTAATCAAAATAGGACGGTCTGTAGCTGGTCTTGCTCCTGCCTCAAGCCATGCTCTCCGAAAACTACATGGTGATGTTCCATAATAAACACCTTCCGTGTAATGACATGTCCTAGTTATACTATCATCATCGGGGTCAGACGTTGTCGTGACTGTGATAATAGTTGTAAAATCGGTAGCAGAGGCATGAGCAAGTTTCATAGAATCAGCATGTGGTTCCTCGCTATCCGTTCCAACAGTGCCAAATGCTTTTTCAGGCATCTTAGCCATTACAATGCTGGCACTTATTAAAAGCACCAAAAGTGGTATCAGTAATCTGAACCAATATTTATACATAACAAAATACACTCCTTCTAAATAAATTAAAACATATTTTTTAATTTACTCAGTATACTTGTTGTAGAAAATTTTGTCAAGTTTGGAAATGGTTTTAAGGTGGTTCAACTAGAGATTTGCAAATCATGGTGATGGGGTGTAAAATTATGATGATATATTTTTGTAATGATTGTAAAACATCATGCTCCGAAAAGACATAGAATCAAAGATAAAAACTATTCCATCCAAGCCCGGTGTATATTGTTATCGGGATGATAAAGGTGAAATAATTTATGTTGGCAAAGCAATAAACCTACGCAATCGGGTGCGGTCTTATTTTCACCAATCAGCTAATCATACTCACAAGATACGTCATCTTGTTGAAGATATTGCTGATATTGAATTTATCGTGACTGGCTCGGAATTAGAGGCATTACTTCTCGAAAACAACCTCATCAAAAAGCATCAGCCCAAATACAATGTCCGTTTGAAAGATGATAGACGTTACCCTTACATCAAAGTTCATTGGCAGGATGCATACCCCAAAATAAGTACTACCCGTCGCATGCTATCTGATAAATCGAGATATTTTGGTCCTTACACGGCAAGTTGGGCAGTTTATCAAACGTTAGATTTAGTTCGTAAGATTTATCCTTATTTGACTTGTACCCGCAATATTGATGGCGAAGACGAAAAGGCATGCTTGTATTATCATATCGGCAGATGTACCGCCCCATGTATTGGTGCTGTCACAAAGGAAGAATATCGAGCCATGATTGATAATCTGTGTGGTTTTTTGGCGGGCAATACTCAACCTGTGTTGGAACGATTGCAACAAGAAATGATGCAAGCCGCTGAGAATCTTGATTTTGAGAAAGCGGCAACTTTGCGTGACCAGATTAAGGGTATTGAACTCATCGTCGAAAAGCAAAAAGTTGTCAGCACTGATATGATTGATGAAGACGTAATAGCTTTTGCTCGTTCGGAAAGCGATGCCTGTGTACAGGTTTTTTTTATTCGAGGCGGCAAATTGATGGGACGGAAATATTTTATGATGACGGGGGTAGATGAGGCAAGTGATGACGAGGTCATGACCGCTTTCCTAAAACAGTTTTATGACCAAGTAAGTTATATTCCTCCCGAAATTTTGTTATCCAATGAAGTAGACGAAATCATGATTATTCGAAATTGGCTGGATAATAAACGTGGTGATAAGGTGACCGTCAAAATACCTCGTCAATCTCAAGATGTCGACTTGATTAACATGGCAACTGAAAATGCTGTCGAAACTTTGTCTCATCTTAAAGAGCAGTGGGATGTAGATGAATCAAAATTAACGGAAGCATTGACTGAATTGCGGGAATGTTTACACTTGCCACATGACCCACTCCGAGTTGAATGTTACGACATCAGCACGCTACAAGGCAAGCATACCGTCGCCAGCATGGTCGTGTTTGCTAAAGGAAGGCGGCATCGAAGTGCTTATCGCCGTTTTAAGATTAGAACGGTAATCGATAAACCTGATGATTTTACCTCAATGGAGGAAGTGTTACGGCGGCGATTGAAGCGGATGGAAGAAAAACAGGAACTAGGAGTTAGGAGTCAGGAGGTAACGAAGGATGATAGTTGGAAGATTATACCAAACCTGATAATTGTTGATGGTGGTAAAGGACAATTAAGTGCGGCACTTGGTGTTTTAGATGAATTTGGTTTACGAGATGTCATACCTGTTGTCAGTTTGGCAAAGCGTGAGGAGGAAATTTTTATCCCAAACCAATCCGAGCCTATTATTCTGCCACGCCGTTCGCAGGGGCTTTATTTGATGCAGCGGATTCGAGATGAGGCTCATCGTTTTGCCATAACTTATAATCGTCATTTGCGACGTAAGGCAGGTATAAGTTCATTACTGGACACCATTCCTGGTGTAGGTCCAAAACGCCGTAAGGCATTGCTGAAAAAATTTGGTTCGGTGCAGAATATTCGTGAGGCAGATGTTGCCGATATTGCTACCATGAAAGGTATTAGCCAAGCATTAGCTGAAACGATTAAAGGTATGCTGTGAATTAGTAGACTCCACCCCCGACTCTTTCCTACAAATAGAGGGAGTAAGATTTCCATCTCCCTCTGGGAGGAGGGATAGGGGGAGGGTCGCATGGGGGGGGAGGTGAACAACAACATAATTATATCTTGCATGACGAAATTTGACAAAATAGCATGTTTCATTTATCATAACAATTATATTTTTCGTCCCTACACAAAGCTGTAGTAGCATGGTAAACGAGGTATTGTTATGTTAAAATTTAGTGAATGCACTCTAGTTAAGCTAGATAAAACGTTTAGCTTAAATAGAACATATAAAGATAAAACATTGCGAGATTGGATTGAAGGTAAATCCACAATCTCTGATATTGAACGACATGTTCTGAACATGTATCGTCAGGCTTTGGATATACAGGGTTATGACTGGAATGAAGTCGAATTACGTCAACATTTCATCGGTCCCATGCTTGCTTTGGTCAACTTTTCTAGCCCACAGATTGGAATATTTTCTGAGAGGCGTTTTAGTGGGATAGTTGATGGCATTGAAATGAGTGGTGAACCTGACAGTATTATTTCTAGCGGTTTTCGTGAACCTGAAAAGCCTTATTTCTGTTTTCAGGAATATAAAAAAGAACGTGACCCCAAAGGCGACCCTGCTGGACAGGCTTTAGCTGCTATGCTAGTTGCACAAGAAATCAATGAGCATCGACACCCAATTTACGGCTGTTATGTACAAGGACGTGATTGGTCATTTATGGTTTTGCATGATAAGGAATATTGTATCAGCCGTCCTTATGTAGCTGTCCACGATGATATTGTCGAAATATTTCGTATTTTGAAGGTGCTAAAACAAATCATCATTCGCTTGGTGGCGATAGATGATTAAGATTTTTCCATAATTTTTGTGGAAATTTATATTTTAATAATGAAATTTTTGAGAGGTTAAATAATGTCAAGAGATAGAAATGGAAGACATGAGCGAGATTTGATTCTTGCTCCAAATGAATATGCTTTTATACTCGATGAAACTAAAGGAAATATCATCAATTATGTTGGTCCTCACAAGACCAGTTTGGCGAATACAGACCAACCTGTGTTCTTTAATCTCGACACAAAACGGTTTGAAACATGCTCCCTAGATGAAGCAAAACGGATGTTTGCCATTGCTCCCGAAGGATGGTATATCGTTCTAAAAAATCCACCTAAAGATGGAAAATATGCCCGCGAAGGTACGGCAAACACTCTGCTTGAATTAGACGTGGGACGGAAAATTAATATACATGGTCCCATTTCGTTTGCTCCATGGCCAGGACAGATGGTGCGAGTCATTCAAGGGCATAATCTACGCTCAAATCAGTATTTGACTATCCGCGTGTATGATGATGAAGGTGCTAGAACCAATTGGAAAAAGGCGGTCATTAAACCTCAAACAGGTGTATCAGGTGAAGAGTCCAAATCCGATGAAGAAATCCCTGATTTTACAATGGGCAAACTGCTAATTATCAAAGGAACTGATGTATCTTTTTACATCCCACCTACTGGCATTGAAGTCGTCCCCGATGAAAATGGGCAATATGTTCGCAATGCGGTTACATTGGAACGGTTGGGCTATTGTATCCTTCTTGATGAAAATGGTAATAAACGTTATATCAAGGGGCCGGCTGTCGTTTTCCCAAAACCAACGGAAACATTTATCGAAAAGGATGGCTCACGAAGATTCAAGGCAATTGAGCTGAACGAAATTAGTGGGCTTTATATCAAAGTGATTGCTCCATATAAAGAGGATGACAAATCATACAAGGTTGGTGATGAGCTTTTTATCACTGGTAAAGACCAAATGATTTATTTTCCTCGACCCGAACATGCCATCATTCGATATGGAGATGAAGAAGTTTATCATGCCGCTGCCATCCCCGACGGAGAGGGCATGTATCTCTTAAATCGCTTGACGGGTGTAATTACCCTAGAACGTGGTCCAAAAATGCTCCTACCCGACCCACGCCATGAGGTGATTGTTCGTCGCTTCATCCCATCCAAAAAGGTAAAACTATGGTTTCCAGACAATGAAGATGCTTTAGCTTATAACCTTAGTTTGATGAGGATGAGTCAGAACAATAAAGATAAGAATTTTGTTCCTGCTTCCCCGCTACATTTACAAAAGAAGATTGGAAAACGACGGGTTAAAGGAAAATCGGAAGCCGCTCCTGCCACGAAGGAAGGATTTGTTGGCGATGAGTTCACTCGTGATTTTTCCTTTCCACGTACCATTACATTGGATACCAAGTATGAAGGTGCGGTTGCCATCGCCGTTTGGACGGGATATGCTATCCTTGTCACCAGTAAAACAGATAAACGGGAAGTGATTGTCGGACCAAAAACGTATCTGTTGGAATACGATGAAACATTAGGCACGACTCAATTTTCAACGGGAACGCCAAAGTCCGATAAAAATTTATTTGAGACAGTTTATTTGCGGGTGTTATACAACAAGGTGTCCGATGCAGTAGAAGCTGTCACTAAAGATTTATGTCCAGTTACCATACATTTGTCTTATCGGGTCAACTTTGAAGGAGACCATAATAAGTGGTTTGATGTTGAGAACTATGTCAAATTTTTAACTGACCACATGCGTTCCATTTTAAGCCATGCCATCAAACAGCATGGCATTGAAGAATTTTATGCCGATGCGATTGCGATTGTACGCGATACGGTCTTGGGTAAGCAAGATGAAAATGACAAACGGGCGGGTCGTCTTTTCACAGAAAATGGCATGCGGATTTATGATGTGGAAGTGTTAGGCGTGGAAATCGGCGATGAAGATATTGCTTACTTGCTGATTGATTCTCAACATACCGCTGTTAAACAATCATTAGAGGTTGAAAACGAAAAGCGAAATCAAGTTGTCATTGAAGAAAAGGAAACCATCAAACAAAGCATTGAAAAAATTCAAGCGGTTACCAAACAAATACGACTTACATTGGCAAAAGATACCACTGGTAAGGAACTTGAATTAGCTTTGGCAAAGGTCGAGTCAGAAGTGCAGACTGCTCAGAAAAAACTGGATGCTAAATCAGCAGAACAGAACACTTTGGATGAAATCAGTGAAGCAGAATTGGCTCGCCAAAAGGCTGAATCTGACCATGAATTAGCTGTTATGGATAAGCAGATTGCTCAACGGATAGAGTATCTCAAGGCAGAAGTTGAGGCAGTGGTCAGTAAAGCCGATGCTGTTTCGCCACAATTGATTTCGGCATTGCAAGGTTTTTCTGATAAAGCGTTGGCTGAACGGATGGCTGAAAGCATGGCACCATTGGCTATTCTCGGCGGCAAGAGTGTGGCTGATGTGCTGACTCAATTGCTGAAGGGGACGGCGTTAGAACATGTACTTTCTTATAATTTTGTTGATGAGGATGGTGATGATAATTCGTTTTAGGAAATTACACTCACCTCTGGCGTGGTGAACGATTACATCTATTGTGGTAATTTTGCACTACTATTAATTTATGGTACAATTGTATTACGTAGAACAAACTTCCAGTAACCTCAATTTCCAATTGCGAGGTTACCTGATTAGAAATCACGGCTACGGATTCAAAATCGTAATGTAATGGAGGAAAACAATGTCAGTTGTGCTAACTCCAACTATTGAAAAACATACTAAAAAAATTAGTAGCAATAATGGTTATTGGTCAATGATGACTGATAATTGGTCAATTGTGACCGATAATTGGTTGCTGGTTTTAGATAGGTTACATGATTTGCCTGACCATACTCAACTTCCTGAAACGGACGGTGCTATCGTGGCAAACTTTCAAGAACATCCACAAAGTTCATTACTCTCGGACGCAATTACGCCCGTACTACAAGAAATACATCCCGATGGACAATATGCCATTGGACAAAATAGTTTGATTTATTGGGAATGGGTAGAGCCAGTATTGGATGGTGCTAAAGCTCCTGATTGGTTTTATGTTCCTAATGTAGCACCTTTGCTAGATGACGATTTTAGGAGGTCGTATGTGCTATGGAAAGAGCATGTTCCCCCCTTAATTGCAATTGAAATGGTGTCAGGCGATGGCAAAAACGAACGAAACCGAACACCAGGCACAGGTAAGTTATGGGTGTATGAGAATGGCATACGAATAAAATATTATGCCATAATAGATGCTTGGCGAAAAATATTGGAGGTGCGTAAATTGGTAAGAGGTAGCTATCAGTTACTAAAAGCAAATGAGCAAGGTCGCTATCTGATAGAAGAGCTGGGAGTGGAGATTGGCATGTGGACAGGCACATACCAAAACATGACCACAGACTGGTTGCGATTTTGGGATAGAGATGGCAACCTATTGTTGATAGGCGACGAGCGTGCCAAGCAGGAACGCATGCGTGCCGAACAAGCCGAAGCTAGCCTTCGCTTGAAAGACCAAGAGACTGCCCGCCGCATGTTAGCTAAAGGCATGAACGTAGCACTCATTTTTGAAATAACAGGGCTTTCAACAGATGAAATCGCTAAACTCTAACATTAACTAAATTTTGGGTAACCGTTCGTCTCCCTTGTTCCAATACTTTGTGTCGACCTACACAATGACGCAGAGTGTCATGTATCACGTTGCTACGCCCTGTGCGGTAACGATATGGTTATGATGAGGGAAGTGAATAATTACATACAAAAACAATCTCCACCATTCCTCCCTTTGAAGGGAGGGGTTGGGAATGGGATTTTACACTGAAAACCAATGGTAAAAGATAAGCTTCCTGAAATATGGAGAAAAAATTTTTTAAACTTTATTCGATATCGTCACCTTTCCCGAGCGTTGACAACCATCGGCATTAATAAAGGTGATTTAAATGAATGGGCAAAGATAATGACCGAAATAGCTATAGCTACCTGTAAGTCATTAAGCTGGTCAATAGCGGCTGAAGGTCATGTCTGTGATATATTACCAATATCAAGTCATAAGTATCTCGATTTAGATATAATGGCATTTGACCATACCAGCCGGTCTGATTGGAAGTATCCGATAGCTATAATAGAACTGGAAAGCTCGCAACGAGATTATGATGTTGCCTATTCTTTTTGGAAACTGATGAGTGTACGTTCTTACTTTCGTGTGTTATACTGCTATCGCCCCCGCAAATCAAAAGGAGTAGAATTGATACACGAGCTAGAACAAGAAGTATGGCGTGCTCTGGATTTAGAAGACCGTCTAATAACAAAAGGAATAATCCTGGTTGTGGTCGGCGGCTATGAACGTATTGCCACTATCCCGCACACCTTCTTTCAGTGGTGGGTGCTTAATAAAGATACAGGATGGTTTGAGCCGATGCCTGAGGAAGATGTGAACTTATTAGGTATGAAGTACCTACATCGTAAAACATAATGAGTTTTTCTACTCAAACAAATCAATGGTTGCACAAATTGAATCAGTTTTTAAAACCTATCCAATCTCAAATTTCTGTAACCATAGACAGTCAACCACCCAACCTAAAGGGATTGGGTTTTATGGACTTTTTTCATAACGATTAAGTTTTTGTTAATATTTATGTTATCCAAATCATTTAAGGAGAAAAAATGAAGAAATATACAATGTTGTTTATTGTTTTACTTTTAGGTACAATGTTAGTGGTGGCATGTTCGCCTCCAGCATCTCCAGAAAAATCTGGGGATGAGACACCAAAAGAAGAAAGTACTGAAGGTTTACCTGATTTAAAAGGGCAGGAATTAACCATTGCCATAGAAAACGCCTATATGCCGTTTAACTATATCAATTTGGAAACAGGTAAGCCCGAAGGTTGGGACTACGATGCCTGTAATGAAATTTGTCGTCGCCTCAACTGCACCCCTGTTTATGTTGAAGCAGCTTGGGATGGCTTGATTGCGGCTGTCGAAGAAGGTCAATTTGACATAGCAGCTAATGGAGTCACTATCACAGAAGAACGAGCTCAGGTCGTTGATTTTTCTGATGGCTACATGAGCATTGAACAACGAATTATGGTTCGAGTTGATGAAAACCGTTTTGAATCAGCACAAGAATTAAAGAACAATTCAGACTTGACACTTGGTACACAAGTCGGCACGACTAATTTTAATACGGCTGTTGACTTGGTTGGTGAAGAAAGGGTCATTTCATTTAATGACTTTGGTTTAGCAGTGCAGGCTCTCATTTCAGGTGATGTAGATGCGGTTATCATGGATGAGACGGCTGGGCAGGGCTATGTGGGAGTCAATGCCGAAAAAATTAACTTGATTGGCGATTCATTAAGCAGTGACCAACTTGGTTTCATTTTTCCACAAGGAAGCAAATTGGTTGAGCCCTTTAATGAAGCCTTAGCTTCTATGCGTGAAGATGGCACTCTTGAAGAATTAGCCATGAAATATTTCTCCGACAATTTCACATTGACAGATGAGGATATTAAGTAATTGATGTCAACCACATTGGTTTGTAGTAGTGATTGAAGTCGTTACTACAAACCTTTAGAATGTTTTTGAGGATTGTAAACAATGAATTGGTCATTAATTTATGAAATAATTGGTTATACCGCTTCTGTCTTGATTGCGGTTTCAATGATGATGAGTTCTATCATTAGATTACGAATCATCAATCTCATCGGGGCATTTTTCTTTACATTGTATGGCTTGTTGATTTCAGCCTACCCTGTTGCCGCCCTCAATTTTTTTATTGTGTTGATAAACATCTACTATCTACACAAAATGTTTACCAGCAAAGAATATTTTACCTTCCTCGAATCAGAAAAAGATTCACCATACATAAAATATTTTTTAGGGTTCCATAAACAGGAAATTACTTTCTTTTTTCCTGATTTTTCTTATGAGCCCACAAAAAATTTGCTGACATTTTTTACTTTGCGAGATATTATTCCTGCTGGCTTATTTATTGCTGAAATCATGGATGACCATACTTTATTTGTCACCCTTGATTTTGTCATGCCTGGCTACAGAGATTTCGCAATTGACAGGTTTATCTATGTTGAAAGGTCAGATTTTCTTACCGATAAAGGATTTAATAATATTTACACGAAGATTGATAATGATGCTCATGTGAAACATCTACAGAAAATAGGCTTTAAGTTTGACGATACAAAGGGTGATGGCACACTATATTTGAAACTTGGAAAGTGAGCCTACATTTTTTTCATACTACATAATCGTGTTATCAGCATGTCTAATGCCATTGTCTCCTCCATTTGCCCTGTTTTAATCGCTTTGTCTGTTTCAAGTAAAATCGAAAAAACATCTACTAATTGCTTGGTGCTAAACTTTTTCCCTTCTCGTAGCCGTATCTGCACAGGGTAATCACTTCGCCAGCCTTTTGCTTGAGCGATTTGAGGTGGGGTCATGCCGCTTTCAGCCATGCTTTTTATTTCGAGCAGGCTACGAAATTGGCTGGTAATGCTACCTAATATTGCTAGGGTATGCTGTCCTTCATTCAGGTGTTTATGATATTGGTCTAATGCCTTTTCAATGTTTTGTCGTCCGATTGCGTTTGCCATAGCAAATGCTTCGGAATCAACAGTATAAGGACATAAATATTCAACATCGGCTAAACGAATTGGACGTTTATTTTTAACATACAAAATAAGTTTTTCCAATTCGTTATCTAACATCCGCAAATTTTCACCAACAACATTTGCTAGTGCCATCGCGGCTGGCATGTCAATTTTGCCCTCCTTTTGCTGAACACGTTTTTCTATCCATGGCACAAGTTCTCTCTTCGTCGGTTCAGGAAAAGCGTGGACACAATCAGATATTTTCAATCCTTTTTTGAGAATTGAGTGGTTTTTTCTCAGAGTAACATTCTCAATGAAAACAAGCGTGGTGCTATCAGGGAGGTTGTCCAATAATTTTGCCAAATCAGTGATGACTTCGGCACGATTTTTCTTCTTGGCTCCGCCACTGATTTGGCTCAAGTAGTTCTGAACAATTACCAGCCGATTTGAGATGAGAAAGGGCATAGCATGAACATGATGAGTAAGTTCAGCTATAGTAAGGTTTTTCCCTTCCAATTCAGTAGTATTAAGGGAAAGCATATCTGAATTACCTAGACGACTTTTTAAGTCGGCAAGCATTTCTTTGGCTGTAAATTCATTGGGCCCATGAAAAATATGATACATGTTTACCTGTAGACTTTTTTTATACCTACAGTCTAAGACAAGAAAGGTTTTAAAAACCTTTCTTGTCTGTCCATTGTCTTTTATAAGCGTCGACTGATTTTCCATTTACCTTCATGAAAAACCACCTCTAGGTTGATAATTTCTGTTGTTGTAACTTCGGCATCACCCTTATTTTGCTTAATCACTGCCTGTAATTTAACTCGACTGGAAAGTGGGGTTGAGCCTGCATAAGAAACAGCTACATCTGTTTTCTCCACATCAGGAAAATATTCCAGTTTGGTAACAGATACATTAAATGGTAATGTATCACTTGGCAAGCCAAAGTAGGAAAATTTATTATTATTATATTCTGTTCCTGCTTGACTATCAGGAGCAAAAAAATCAAGCATGTTCTCATTAGCATCAACTAATGCTGTATTTTCCCCCAACGTTTTATAAAATCCCAAAACCAGTTTTTCAGGAAATTCTGTTTGGAAGATGTTCACAAGAGGGTCTTCTAAAGCAAAATCAATATAAGATTTCACGGGAGCAGCCAATGAAGCCGCTCCTATATCTGCCATAAAGGTGGCATTAACACCTTCACCATGAAGGTCATACACATTTTTCACTGCCAGCTGAGCCCGTTCATATGCTCCCCTGTCAGAAACTGTAACTTGTTTGGTATCAGGATTGTATGATACCCCACCACTTCCTTCAAAAGAACCAATCACTTGATAACGTGGGGGGTCATCTCGTGGCGGTTGCCAAGGGCTTGTATTTTGTTGGAAGCTAAAAATGGTCAATTGATTTTTCACTCCATTCAATTGACCGTAAATAAGGAGCTCGGGAATACCATCTTGTACGATTACACCTGTTTCGGCATCGCAGTCACTTGTTTCGCATTTAGCAAGATTAGGAATAATATCTTGTTTGTCATCAACGATGACATGTCCTTCACCTAAGAAATCTCTGTCAGGAGCGTCAAGTGAATAAGGGAAAATAATAGGTAGCGGTTTGCCACGGTCATTATCATAAATCACCGCCAAACGTGGGGAACTTCCTGGACAAGGGTCGTTTAGGCTTTTCCTTTCAGAAATGTCACTGAATTCATCAGATACTCTAACCGAATCAACCTGATAAACGACCAGCCATTCTTGGTCTTCCGTATTATTATCTGTGTTAAGTTGTTGTGCTGAGCAGATTTTCCTCCCATCTTCAGGAATAAAATCAGTCAATTTACCTGACCAGACAAGCCAACCTGTTTCCACAAGTGGACTCATGTCAATTCTACACAGAAGTACTGAAAACACCAACATAAAACCAATAACAACGAGCAATCCAATCGCATTAACAATTGCTCCTGTAATATATTTTATAAACTGAGAACCAATTTCTGTTAATCCAGACACTATCTTTCACCTTTGTATGTTAAAAATATTATGTAAATTAAATTCATGTTATCACTGATTTTTTATTATGTCAACTTAAGAAAAAAAAATGGATATTATATTTTGACGATTTTTCAATCTGTTGAAACCGATTTCTGTTTCCAGAATGAGGTTTGAATCTCACGCCCGTTAGTACTACAACCCCCCATCCCATTCCCATGCGAGGAGAATCCCCCTCCACATAGGGAAGGGGTTAGGGATAGTGAAACGCGATTACCCAAGAAAATTATTTCTGCTTCTTATGATTTTTAAACTGCTTAAAAGCTACATACATCAGCATGAAAAAGATTGCACTTGCCAAGAAGCTAACATAAGGTGAATCTTGAACTGCTAAGGTAATTCCTGTTTCAGGCATTTCGACGTATATATCAATATCATCAGTACTTGTTTTTGATGATGGTGGTGATGTTGGTGTACTGGTGCTAGTCAGTTCAACTTCAGGAAGTGCACTCTCACCCAAGTCACCTGTACTTGTTATAACAGCAGTACTGGTTATAACAACAGTACGAATCATTGACGGTGTTTGGGTCTCTGTTGGGAATGGTGTATTAATGGAAACCTGTTCTTTGGTAGGTGTCCAAGTTGGAACTGAAGCTACCTCATTAGTAGGTGTCCAAGTCGGAGTTGCTACATCCTCGACCGCTTCCGTTGTGTCAACAACTTCAGTGGCATCACCATTGGTATCAGGTTCGGTACCAGTATCAACAGTATTGGTTATTGGTTCTCCTGTTTCAGCAGTTGTATCAGGAGGCGGTTCAGCACTGCCTGCACCAATCTGTGGCAATATAAAATAAGCACCAACACCAATAATACCAATCACAACAAATACAGCTAAAATAATGATAATTAATCTCAGTTTCATAAATTGATACTCCTATAGTTTTAGTGAACGGACTAGAAATCCGTTCTGCATGCTAATCTTCGATGCTATCTGATCGTTGCTGATTGTAATCAACATAGCGAACGGCACCGACAATAAGAAACGCAATCAATGCAAAACTCATCCAAAATTGCCAATCAGTAGGAATATCCATTGAGGAAACTCCCGTTTGAGGTAAAGGTCGCTCCATGCCTGCACTATTGGCAGGCGGAAGCGTTGCTATTGGTTGAGCAACAGATTCAGATGTAAGTCGCGGTTTTATCGGCTTAATTGTGGGAGTTGCATCACCACCTGTTACATCAGGAGTCATCTGCATGACCCTAATCACTGTTGGCGAAGATGTAAATGTTGGTAATGGGGTTGGTGTTTCAATTGATATGGGTGTTGGTGCAACCTCATCACCTGGTACAAGAGCAGATTCTCCACCACCAAACCCCAAGATGCCACTGTTAAATACAAAATAACCTCCCGCAACCAAAAGCACCAATCCAATAATTGTGCCAAAAATAATAATGAGTACACGTCTACTTTTCATGCTTTTTCACATTTCCTCACTTCTGTAAACAAAAATAGATTGTGTCAACCTAATTCTAAGTATACCACAAGATTTTTTGTTATGTCAACTAAAAACCATAAAAATTGTGTATTCTATCATTGTTTGGGTATTTTTTCAGAATGTGATATAATAGTACATGATTTTATAAATTATTTGTGTGAGACAAGATGACTAAATCTAAGCATATCCAATCATCACATTGGTATTATCGTTGCTGGGATAATTATACATTACGTGTAAAATTAATTATTGCCTTTTTAAGTGTGAGTATATTTTCGGCGGGTATAGTTGCATTTTTTTCAGGCACCATTCAATTGTCAACGCAAGACTTTGACATGCCTTGGGGAAACATAGCTTTAATTACTCTGTGTGTTGTCGGGGTATCCATAATAGTTGCAATTGGTGTTAATCAACTATTAACAAGACAACTTGCTCATATCACAAATACCATTAATAAAATCATAGAAGGTAATTTGGATATGAGTGCTTCCGTTGAGACACATGACGAAATTGGTCAACTCGCTCAGGCACTTAATGCTATGACCAGCCATTTCCAAAAATCAATTGGTTCATTCACAACACAAATCAAAGAACAAACCTTTGAATTGGAAAAAGCAAAAGAAAAAGCAGGGGTGGCAAACAAGGCAAAAATTGAATTTCTTTCCAATATGAGTCATGAATTACGAACCCCTCTTAATGGTATTTTGGGCTATGCTCAAATCCTTAGACGCTATAAGGGACTCAACCCTACCCAAAAAGAAGGCATGAAGATCATTTATCAAAGTAGTGAACATCTCCTCACTCTAATCAATGATGTATTAGACCTTGCTAATATTGAATCACAAAAAATAAACATCTATCCTTCCGATTTTCACTTCCAACAATTTTTAGATAATATTGCAAGCGTCATCCGCATGCAAGCAGAACAGAAAAGTATTACATTCGTTCAAGAAATAACAACACAATTACCACCTGGTATCCATGCTGACGAGAAACGGTTACGACAAATTTTAATTAATCTTTTGGGAAATGCGGTTAAATTTACTAACAGTGGTAAAGTGATATTTCGAATAAGTGAATTGGATGAGATTAATGTTGTGAATGAATTAGGTGATAAAGAAAATCAGTCCATTATCCGCTTTGAAATTAAGGATACAGGAGTGGGGATGTCCCATGAAGAAATAAAAACAGTTTTCCTCCCTTTTGAGCAAGTTGGTGATATTCAACATCGGGCTCCTGGCATGGGTTTAGGTTTGACAATTAGTGGGAGATTGATTAACATGATGGGGGGTGAACTCAAGGTCAAAAGTGAATTGGGAAAAGGAAGTACCTTTTGGTTTGATATAAACCTACCAATTGCTTTCGTCGATAAATTAGGATTTGAAAAACAAGCTAAGCGAACTATTACAGGATATAAAGGTAAAAGACAAAAAATATTGGTTGTTGATGACAGACCACAAAATTGTTTGGTGCTAACCAAGATGTTGCAACCACTTGGGTTTGAAGTGATTATTGCCTACAATGGTCAGGAAGAAGTTGAAAAAGCAGATGAATTTCGCCCCGACATTATCCTGACTGATTTGGTTATGCCCGTCATGACTGGTTTTGAGGCAGTGCAGATTATTCGTCAGACTGCCGAAATTCAAAACACAGTCATTATTGCTATATCTGCCAGTATTTTTGACATGAACCAAAAGGATAGTAAGCTAGCAGGGTGTGATGATTTTCTTCCTAAACCTGTTCGAAGGATTGATTTGCTTGATACTATTGCTGAACATCTCAACCTGGAATGGACATATCAATCAATTGAGGAGGAGCTTGTTTTAGCTGAAGAAGATGTTCAAGACAAAGACATGGACAGGTTCGTGCCGCCACCAATGAAAGATATACATACCTTGCATGAGCTTGCCATGATGGGAGACATGGAAGGTATCAGCGAATGGGCAACAGATATTGAACAATTGGATGAACAATTCAAACCGTTTGCTCGCGAACTTAGAAAGTTGGCAAACGAATATAAAGATGCCCAAATTTTGGATTTGGTCGAACAGTATGTTCAGGACTAACATTAATTTATTTTGTCAGATTTTCAGAAGGAGGAACAACTATGTACCTGGCACCATTAAACTACGACCGTTTTTTCAAGAAAGTTTTTCCGATACACGTATCGCTCAACAATTTTTGGAGGACTTTTTGGAAGTTACCATTACAGAGCTCAAACCACTGTCTAAAGAACATTATGTAACAGATGATTCCTCGCGGGTTGAGTTCGATTTTCGTTGTAAAATTGAAGGACGGCATGTCATCGTTGATATGCAACAATGGTACAAGTCTGATATTGTACAACGTTTTTATCTTTATCATGCTTTGAACACAGGTTTACAACTGGAGACCTTGCCCGAAAAACGATTGATTTTTGATAAGGAAACGCAATTACTCAAACAAGTCAAAGATTATCGTTATGTTGAACCAGTATTGACCTTGATTTGGTTGGTTAGTGAAACTTTAGGCTTTGAGGATAATTATGTTAGTTTCACCATGGCACCTGAACTGGTGCTAAATTTTTTGAAAAATGAACACTTGTGGCACAATACTGAAATAAAGGATTTATTAACCGAACGCAAACATATTTTATCTTTGGTAAATAATACTACCAAATACCTTGATTTTCTATCCCAAAATCGGTTAATATTTCTCATTCAAAGAAATATCGTCAAGCATCAAAAAGGCATGGTTTATGAACGCTGGTTCCATTTTGCCGAAAAGAGCCGTAACCTAGAAAATGTGGAGTCTGATTTTGATGAGTTTCGGAATGATACCATCTTTGATGAGATGATGAGAAGGTTATCAAAAAAAGGCTTAGCAGATGAAGATTTAGTCTACATTGCCAGCGAGTCAGAGGTACGAGCCGAAATGGCTCGTTGGGAACAAGGATATTTTGAGGATGGTTATAGGGACGGTTACAATTCAGGTCAAATCAAAGGTCATGCCGAAGGTCATGTCAAAGGAGAGCATAATAAAGCTATTCAAATTGCGGATAGCTTGCGAAAAAGGTGCATGTCGCTTGATGAAATTGCGGATATAACAGGACTCAGCCCGACCGAAATTATGGCATAAACCCCTACCATGCTATTTTGTGACAAGATAAATTGGAGCGTCAAAGCTTGCTTTGACATGAAAAAGCAAGCTTTTTCGCTCCATAAATATCCCAAGCCATGTTTTTTGTTTTAGCATTAAACAGCCCTAATTGTAGGGGAGTGGTGATGGTGAAACGTTTTGATTTAAGAGGTTTCTATGACAAAATTTAAAACATGGCAACAGCCGCTAACTATGCGAAAAAAATTAATTTTCGTTTTTGTTATCATGGTTCTGACACCATTGGTGATATTAGCATGGCTCAATAACCGAGCCACACATGCCGCACTAACATCGGCTGCCAATCAAACCATGTATGCGGCCGCATCTGAAAGTGTGACTGCATTAGACACTTTTATACATACAAATATTGGTACTGTTTATGCTATAGCTCAACTGCCCCAAATCGTCGAATATGTGCGTTTGCCTGCTGGCGAACGTCTAGGAATGAAAAATATCCGTGACATATTTACCACTCTGAAAAATAATAACGCCGACACGTTGACCTATATAATTCTCGATGAGAATGGTAAAATTATCGTTGTTGGCTATGGGTCAGGTGAATTTGGTATTGGCTTTGATAAATCAGAGCATGATTATTTTAAGATACCTTTCGCAAACGGCAAACCATTCATCTCAAGTGTACAATTTTTGTCGGATGAACAACCTGTTTTATATTTCAGCACACCTATTGAAGATGTGGTTGGTAATATCATCGGTGTATTAGTTCAAGTGTATGATGCCACCGTTTTGCAAGACTTGATTAAACACAACAAGGGTTTATCTGGAGAAAATGCGTTTGTTGCTTTAGTGGATGAAAATCAATTTTACTTAGCTCATAGTTCCCGCCCCGAAAATATGTTTAAGTTTGTACATAATGTCGACGATGATACATTATTACAACTTTATCAAAATGAGCGTATCCCCGATTTGGAAGATAAAGCCTTGTTTCTTGATGACTCCACACTCAAACAAAAGTTAATAGAAAGCACAAATAAGTCCCATTTTTCAATCGCCGATATTACCCCTGATGGCAAAGTTCATCAAGCTACAGTGGCAAATTTAAGAATGTTGCCATGGTCTGTTGTCTTTTTTCAACCTCAAGATGTCTTTCTAGAACCTGTCTATGAACAAACACAAACCGCAATTATTGTAGCTGTGGTGATTATTGCCATAACAATTGGCATTGCAATTATAATAACTGGATTTTTGGTGGGTCCCATTGTTCGTTTAACCAGCATTGCCCAACAGGTCGGCAAAGGTAATTTAAGTGTTCAGGCACATGTCGAGTCGGGTGATGAAATTGGTATCCTAGCAGCAACATTTAATAAAATGATAAATCGCTTGGAAGCACGCATCAGTGACCTGACACATACTCAAGAAGAACTTAGGCAATCTAAACAAGAATTGGAAGTGAAAAATAAACGGCTTAAGGAGATGGATAAACTTAAAGATGAATTTTTGGCAAACACATCTCATGAACTACGCACTCCCATTAACGGTATCATCGGCTTGACCGAGTCCATGCTTGATGGAGCAACGGGAAGGCTTACTTCCGTGCAAAGCAGAAATCTATCCATGGTGGTCATGAGTGGACGACGTTTGTCGACATTGATTAACGATATCCTTGATTTTTCTAAGTTGAAACACCATGCTCTTACTCTACAAATCAAACCCATTTATTTATATCCTCTTGTTGATATAGTGCTTGCTCTATCTGAACCACTTGTAATAAGCAGACCCATTGAATTGATAAACGACATTGACCCCGATATTCCAGCAGTGTACGGCGATGAAAATCGAGTTCAGCAAATTTTGTATAATTTGATTGGCAATGCTATCAAATTTACCGAAGTCGGTAAAATTACTGTGTCAACTGTTGTTGGTGAAGAATACTTGACCGTTGTTATTGAAGATACAGGAATTGGCATTTCAGATGAAAATCTACCACTTATCTTCCAAGCATTTGAACAAGCGGATGGCTCCATTGCTAGAAAATACGGTGGGGCAGGTTTGGGCTTGGCACTGACCAAACAATTAGTGGCATTGCATGGCGGGGAAATTCATGTCGACTCACAGGTCGGAAAAGGGTCAAAGTTTTATTTCACCTTACCAATTTCAAAGGGATTATCAGTAGACTCAAACACCTTTTTTGACCATCAATACGAAAAAGAAACGGTAGCCTCGATTTTAATTAATGACGATGAGGTCATGATTGAACATAAAACGCTTGCTCCTGTTGAAGGAGAATTTCATATTTTAGTTGTTGATGATGAGCCTGTTAATTTACAAGTTTTAATCAATCATTTGTCATTACAAAATTATCATGTCACCGCCGCGGCAAATGGCTTAAAGGCATTGGATTTAATTAAAAATGGACAGTTGTTTGATATTGTCGTATTAGATGTGATGATGCCACGCATGTCAGGCTATAGTGTTTGCAAGGAAATCCGCCGTCACTATTCAGCTATAGAACTTCCGATAATTCTGCTCACTGCTAAAAATCAAGTAGGCGATTTGGTTACAGGTTTTAATTTGGGTGCTAATGATTATCTGGTCAAACCATTTTCTAAACTCGAATTATTAGCTCGCATAAAAAGCCATCTACAACTAAATGACATGCGAAGACTCAATGCGAGTAAAGATAGATTTTTTTCAATCGTAGCCCATGACTTAAAGGGACCATTTCAGCCATTACTCGGCTTAACGGAATTGTTTCCACTGATTATTAAAAATAATGCATCTGAAGATGAATTAATAGAAACGGCAAATACTGTCCATGCCTCCGCTCAGAATGTATATAATCTGCTTGAAAATTTGCTTAAATGGTCACGCTTGCAACGTGGACACATGTCTTATGAACCAGCAAAACTCAATCTGCATGAAATTGTGCAACAGGCAGTTACTTTACTGACAGGTAATGCTATGGACAAAAATATTACTTTACAAAATGCCGTTCCAAAGGGCATGTTTGTTTATGCCGATGAAAACATGCTTTATACCGTCATTCGTAATCTGACCACCAATGCCCTTAAATTTACCCCAAAGAAAGGCTGGATTACTATAAAAGCTATCATGCTCAAAAATATGGGTAACTCCTCTGATAAGTCTGTTTTTCACAAAGAATTTGTGGAAGTATGGGTCATAGATACTGGCATCGGCATGACTCAAGAGGTGATGGATAAATTATTTAAGATAGATGTGCATCACAGCACTGTTGGCACAAACAAGGAACAAGGTACAGGCTTAGGCTTGATTATCTGTCAAGAGATGGTCAAAAAAAATGACGGGGAAATTTGGGTTGAGAGTGAACCAGGTGATGGCACAATCGTTAAATTTACTGTGCCGTTTGATAGGTCGTCTCAACAAGATACCACTGTATCATCTCATGATGACATGACTGAAAAACATACAAACATGATTAAAGATGATAATGAAGAAAAAACAAAAACATGTATCCTGCCACCTGATGAAGAATACAACAATTAGCAGTATCATTTGAGGACGAGAAAATATTACTTGTGATTGAAGAATGCATGAAAAAACAGAACGAATAACTTAATAATTTTTTCGCCACTCAACATAAACAACCCCGTACATAGTATCCGTAGGTACTTCCTTTTCTTCTGATAATACTTCGGCACCATTACATCCTGACGGGCCGCTTGACGAGGCATTAACAATAGCTACTTTCCAATTACCTGGTTTTGCCCTACCATCTAACAGAATATCATAGTTTCCAGCTGGGTATACTCCCGCTTCACCTGATGGTACGGAAACTGTACAAAATCCCCCATCAACTCGAACCCTAACGCGTACGCCATTGACAGGGTTACCGTTGACATCTTCAATATACCCTCTAATTTGGGTGATGGCTTCATTAACTTGCGGAAATATGTTGTTGGTTGTGTACTGATATTGGAATGAAGGTGTTGATGTTGGTAGGGTGACAGGCGTAGAGGCAGGTAACGGGACAGATGTATAAGTGGGAGGAGGATATGTGGATGTGGGAACTATAGCTTGTGGTGGTAATGTGGGAATCGATTCAGGGGAAACAATTGGAACATCATCGGCATTGCTGGCGGTGGTTACACTAGCAGCAATCCAAACCAAACCATTAATGTACTTAACTTGCCACCATGAACTACGAGCATTACGCCCCACAATTTCGAGACTCGCACCTAAGTCTAACACTCCCACCAACTCATAATTAATACCAGGTCCAGTCCGAAGATTAACGGCAGTATTACTTGCCATGACCATTGCTTTTACAGAAGTAGGGGTAGGCAATACTTCATTTTCATTGTTGTCATTTTCGCCATCTTCATGTGACTCGGCAACCGTTGGGGTAACGGTATCGGTTGGAGAAGATAGAAGAATTGGTAATGGAGTGGAGGTAAATGTAGCAATAACTATATGCTGTGTTGGGGAAGGGGTAAAGGTTGGTAATGCAGAAGTTGGAGTGCTTATTACTACAGACTTAACTGTAGGAGTAGGTGACACATCGCCTGCTATTCGTATGAACAGTTGCGAAAAAATAATATAGTTTAGTGAAATCAATATGATTACAAGGCTTAGTTCTCTTTTTGACATAAATGTAATAGACCTCCAAGTGCCAGTTATACCAAAAAAGGGTTAGTTTTGTGAATACCATAAGCGGGTTTATGCCATAAACCCCTACATTAACACTGTTCACAAATGTAGGGGTTTGTGGTACAAACCACATGGTTTAAAATTACAATTCTTACCCTTAGCAATATCTTCATGAAAATATCTCGTATTATCTAAAAATATTATAGCATGTTTCGCCTAAACGCCAAAATTGGTTCGTTATTTTGGTATGTGATTCATGATTTCTAGTTTGGCAATTCATGTTTTTGTATTAAAAAAAATTTAGTCTAAGTTTGACAAAAAAAGAAAAGTAGTGTATGATATAATTAAGTAAGTTAATATTTTGGGCCGGTGGCGAAATGGCAGACGCAGGGGACTTAAAATCCCCCGGGATCATATCCCGTGTGGGTTCGACTCCCACTCGGCCCACCTTAAAGGGTACGGAATTATCAATTCTGCACCCTTTATTTTTGACCACTATGTAACACGGACATCTTGTCTGTGACAGAGCGATTCAGGTTCTTTGGGAATCTCCCAGTATAAAATGAAAAGTAGTGCAAAAGATAAATCTTTTGAACTCCGAAATTTTACTTTAATTCACAAAGAAAGACAATTCACTGCTTTCAGGTGAAAATCAAATAACCATTTTAACATATAAGCACAAGGAGGTGCTATGAAAAAAGTACTATTAAGTGGAAACGAAGCAGTCGCTCGTGGAGCATGGGAGCACGGTGTTTCCATTGCTACAGCTTATCCTGGTACACCAAGTACCGAGATATTGCAAAATATTGCCCTATACGACGAGATTTATGCTGAATGGGCAACTAATGAAAAAGTTGCTTTTGATACCGCCGTTGGGGCAGCTTATGCTGGAAAAAGAACCTTAGTAGCTATGAAGCATGTTGGCTTAAATGTAGCTTCAGAGGTTTTGTTTTATTCATCCTACACAGGAATTGATGCAGGTTTAGTAGTCATTACAGCCGACGACCCTGGCATGCACTCATCTCAAAATGAGCAGGATAATCGTCGTTATGCCAAATTTGCTAAAGTTCCCATGCTTGAACCTGCTGATAGCCAAGAAGCAAAAGAATTTGTCGGCTTATGTCTGGAATTGAGTGAGCAATTTGATACTCCTGTTCTACTACGAATGACCACGCGCACCTCGCATTCCAAAGCAGCCGTTACGTTGGGTGAACGTCAGGAAATAGAACAGCATCCGTATAAAAAGGATGCTTCTAAACGAGCTATGATTCCCCTTTATGCCCGTAGGCGGCATGTAATAATTGAGGAACGGACAACACAACTTCGCCAATGGGCAGAAGAAACTGATATAAATCGGGTTGAGATGGATGACACATCGTTAGGCATTATCACGGCTGGGATTGCTTATCAGTATGCCAAAGACATTTTCCCCAATGCATCTTTCTTAAAATTGGGTATGGCTTGGCCCATGCCTGAAAAACGCATTAGGGATTTTGCCAATTCGGTTGACCGTCTGATAGTTATTGAGGAACTCGAACCATTTATTGAGGAAAAGGTTAAACAATTAGGCATAAAAGTGGAGGGAAAAACGATTTTTCCTATCACTGGTGAATTCACGCCTGAAGTGGTACGAACTTCGGCTATAAATTATGCTTTAGGAGTGTTATCACCGTTAGATGCCGCAGATTCACTTGGCTCAATGGGGTCAAGTATTGGGGTGGCGATGGGAGGTAGTTTAGCGGGAATAGAAAACAAGAAAAATATAGCTATTATTGGTGATGGTACCTTTTTCCATTCGGGATTGTCTGCTTTAGCTTCTGCCGTTTATAACCAAGTTCCAGTAACTATTATTGTTGTAGATAATCGTACCACAGGTATGACGGGGCATCAAGGTCATCCAGGCACAGGGAAAACCCTACAAGGTAATAAGCATGAAGAAGTGAGTATAGCAAACGTTGCTAAAGCGTTGGGTGTACATCATGTTTATGAAGTTGATGCTCGTAATTTGAAAAAGATGGAGCAGACAATTAGGCAGGCAATAAATTTAGATGAGCCTGTGGTTGTGGTAGCTCAAACTGTATGTGTATTCGTAAGTTCTCATAATCGAGAAGCATACAAAATTATATTGGAAAACTGTAATGGATGTACATTATGTTTCAGAATTGGTTGCCCTGCGATTAGTAAATCTGAAGAACGAGACCAAAAAACAGACCGTCCCAAAGCATGGATTGACCCAGTCATGTGTACAGGGTGTGGTTTATGCCTTGATGTGTGTGCTCGTCAGGCAATTGAAGAAGGAGAAGTTAAGAGTTAGGAGTTTGGAGGGACAAAGCTTGCTTTGTCATGTCATATTTTCAAACTTCCAAAATTATACACGGAGAAAATCATGAAAAAAACAAACTTTTTCGTTGTCGGTGTCGGAGGACAAGGCACATTATTAGCTAGTAATATCATTGCTGAAACGGGTTTATATATTGGACTCGATGCTAAAAAATCGGAAGTGCATGGTATGGCTCAACGAGGTGGTATAGTCACTAGTCATATCCGTTGGGATGAACATGTAGCTTCGCCTTTGTGTGAGCCAGGCACGGTAGATTATTTCATCGCCCAAGAAATGCTAGAAGGCATGCGTTGGATACACTTTCTAAAGCCTGGTGGTACAGTGATTATTAGTCATCAGCATTTACCACCCACATCAACGGTACTTGGCTCGGTTGTATATCCATCTGATGAAGAAATCATGACCAAGCTAAAAGAATGGACAGATAATATTCTGATGATAGATGCGGCTGGCATTGCCAATAAACTCGGTAATCTGCGGGTGTCAAACAGTATATTAATCGGAGCATTATCTTCGGTCATGGACGTATCCCCTGAAGACTGGTTAGCAGTTCTGACAAGTAGAGTGCCTGCTCGTCATAAGGAAATTAATCGTCAAGCGTTCTTAGCTGGACGTGCAGGAAAGTAGAAGTCGATGTTACCTAAATTTTGATACATTGGGCTGACAAACAAGTAGGTCAGGTTAATTTTAGTCGGGTAGGTAGATAAATGTCCATTTTCATCAGTGATATGAATCACATAAAATATATCTTCCGTTAATAAACCACTTGTTGTCCAACTTAAGAAAACGGTTGAATCATCCCCTTCTATCAAAGTATTGTTAGTTGGAGATAATAACATTGGTTGCACGAGAAGGGGACGAGGGGTAAATGTTGGTAGTGGAGTAGCCGTAGAAGTAGCAGTTGGTGTTGGAGTAGAGACAGGAACGATTAAAATCTGTCCAACTATTAGTGAATCGGGATTAATTTCAGGATTAAGTAATTTGATTTCATCCAAAGCGGCTCCGTATTCTGATGAAATACCCAATAATGTATCACCAGCCTGGATGGTATAAGTAAATGTTTGACGGCGAGCGACAGGTTCAGGAGCGTTTTCATCATCTGATTTGTAATTGGAAGGAATTACAATTTTATCACCGATGTGAAGTATAGTTTGTGGGCTAAGATGTATGTTTACCGCTAAAATTTCATCAACGGACACGCCATACAGATTTGCCATGATACCTAGATTATCACCGCTTCGAACTTCATGCACAATTTGAGTAGGTGAGGGAGTAGGCGAAGGGATAGGTGTGTTGGTAGGCGTTTGTGTAAAAGTAGGGCGGGGGGTAGGTGTGATGGATGGGGTATAGGTGGATGTTGGTATGGAAAAAGTTGCAGTTGGTGGTAATGCAATAATGATTCTTGTTTTTGATGGAACTGTGTGAGATGGTTGTATCTGTAGGAGAAAATAAACGATACTGATAATAATAATCAGACTCACTCCTAAGATAACATTATCTACACCAATATTTTTACGTTGGGGCAATGCGTCAATTGGTTGTTGACACATTATGCATGTGGTCGCATCTTGGGCAACTACCATGCCACAATTAAAACAGGTACGTTGTGTTTTTTGACCAGGCATGCGGACACCACACATGTTACAACGTAATGTATTTGGTTCAAGGTTTGCACCACAATTTGTACAAATCATGAGTATTTTGACCTAGGTTATAATTTGATGTTATGAAAACAAGATAAATACCGCGACAGGATTCTAAAACCCTGTCGCTGTTTTGTGTTTAGTTAAAAAACACAACTACCGAATTAATAATAACGGTGCGTAGTTTTACGATTTGCTTTACGGGTAGCACGTTGTTTAGCCAATCGTCTGGTTTCGCTTTTTGAGACAAACCAGCGGTTTTTTCGGTATGTGCTTAAAATTCTGTCTTTAATCACTTCTTTACGAAATCGTTTCAAAAGTGCGTCTTGAGATTCACCATGTCGCAATTTTACACTCACTAAGTTCTCACCTCCTTTCTTGTTTTTTATGATATATTAAGTGCTGGCGGGGCA
>NBMH01000028.1 GCA_002084875.1 Anaerolineaceae bacterium 4572_78
CCTTTGTCAAACTCCTCTTCATACAACAGTTCTTGCCCATGTTCGTCAAACATCTTGGAACGTTCTTTAGGTGACACCAAGTCCTTTTTGATATGTTCAAATATTTTCTGAATATGCGGTGATTGATAGTAGCTCTCATCAACTTCCTCATCCAGTGTATCTTGAATTGCCAATAACCATTCTCGATATGGCTCTGGGGTATCCTTACTCACATATTTGGGACATAGATACATTATCTTGTGATGTATTTCTCCCAAAGGTTTCCCCTTCAAATCTTTAGGGTCAAAATCTGTAATAGATACATCTCGTTTATATTTATCACCCGATGTCAGTACCACAATTGTAAACACCATCATTGTAGGTTTGTAATCTGCAACACTAGGCACCTGCTCCAATATAGCCGCACAATGATAATGCATAAAGCGATGATAATGGTCAGAATAACGCTCATGTTGGATGTCAACCACTATCCGATTCTTAATATCTTGGGCAAACAAGTCAAAACGTGAATTGACATGACCAATAGGTGGGTCAAATTCCTTTTCAGTTTCGACCTTGTCAATCTCTATTTCTACCCCGACCATGTCTTTCACAAAAGCAGTGAAGATTTCGGGGTCGCAAAAGGCCTTTTTGAAAATCACTCCATAGCGAAGTGAGGCAACTTTTTTCATTATAAAATTATCTCCTGTATTAAAAATGAGGCAAGAAAATCCACCGATGCCGTAGGCTCAGTTGATTGTTAACTAAATTCAAAATATAACTGTTTAAATTGCTTTAATATTTGAATCACTTTATCTATTGCACTCCTGCCAAATCTAAAGCCTCTCGTATAAATTCGAGAGATAACTCCGTTATACGAGGCGATTCCTCATTAAGCAAAACGACATGACTTGACTCATCCATCCAATAATGTTTTTTCAGGCGGGATTGTACCTTGCTCAAAATAATTTCCCCACATGTTGGATGTGTTGTGGTGTCATGACGACCTTGCACAACTAAAACAGGTTGCTGAATGAGATGCATGCGTTTTAAGGTTGCTTTTTGTAGGCGGATGAGTTGGATGACTCCTTTTAATGGATTAACGGGATAGCCTTGCCATGTGCTATCCGTATCAATATCTGCTTTGGGTACTGATGGCATGAATAATGACCCGACGTACAACTTCACCATGTCAGGAAAATTCAAGTTTAATTTTATGGCAGGGGCATAAGTCAATACACCAACAATATCAGGATGTTGACTAGCAAGGTACAAACTTAATAAACCTCCTGTCGACTCGCCACCAATAAAAACATGTTGACAAGTTTTTTTTAGTTGCTGATAGGCTTCAGTAACAGAATTAAGCCAATCATGCCATGTAACACGGTTTAAATCATCAGGGGATGTACCATGTCCAGGTAGCAAAATTCCTGAAACGGTATATCCCAGTTGATGCAGGTCTTCACCAAAACCACGTACTTCAAACGGGGTGGCAGTTAAGCCATGTAATAATAATATTCCTACTTCGTTTCCTTGCAATAAAAACGGTTGACTGTTAAAATGAGAATTGTGTAGATGCGGATTGTTCATAGTAAATATATTGTAGCATGGTTGTTTTAGAATTGTCAATTAAAACACTTAGGAATTCAATTTTTCGGAAAACCGAATTTCTAGGCATCAGAACTATTCATATCTTTTGACAGGGCTGTTCAATGCTAGTTGTAGGGGCGTACGTCCGTACGCCCTACTATTCAGGGCTGTTCAATGCTAAAACAAAAAACATGGCTTGGGATATTTTTCGACATGATTTTCAATCATATGGTCGCACAATGGAGCGAAAAAGCTTGCTTTTTCATGTCAAAGTAAGCTTTGACCCTCCAGTTTATCTTGTCAAACAATAGCAGCGAAAAGGATTGGTAATAGTAATATGAATTTAGTTGAGTAAAATTGACAATTAATTTCTTTTCTAATAAATTTAGTTGAGTAAAATTGACAATTAATTTCTTTTCTAGTAAACTTAGACTAAAGTACTAATAGCATTTATGAGTTGAAAACTCACCAATTCACTAACTGGAAGATTGTAATATGAGTAAACCATTTAACTACGGTGGTCAAGCCGTTATAGAAGGTGTAATGATGCGTGGGCAAAAATACATGACAATTGCTGTCCGCAAACCCGATGAAGAAGGAATGCCCGACCCTGAAGGGGAAATAGTAGTTCATGCTGAACAACTTAATCCTCATATTTACAATAGTAGATTTATGAAAATCCCATTTGTAAGAGGGTTGACTTTGTTGTGGGATGCATTAGGTTTAGGCATGCGGTCTTTGATGTATTCGGCTGATGTGGCAATGGGTGATGAAGAAGTCAGTTTTGAGGGACCCGTTGCTTGGGGAACGATTGCTTTCTCATTGATTTTGGCAATCTTGATATTTTTCGTTACCCCATTGCTTTTAATTGGCTGGTTTGAAGGTTGGCTGGAAAATTATTTTGCAGTTGCAGTTGCAACAGAAGTACCTTACAAAGTAGTCAATCTTATTGTCAATACAGTTGAGGGCATTATCCGCATTGGTATATTCATAGGATATGTGTGGGCTATAGGTCAGTTAGCCGATGTCCAACGTGTCTTTAGCTACCATGGTGCTGAACACAAAACAATCAATGCTTATGAAAATGACTTGCCCCTCGTCCCAAAAAAAATTGCTACCCAAAGTACAGTACATCCTCGTTGTGGGACATCATTTTTACTTATTGTCATGGTAATTGCATTATTTATTTTTGTGATGTTAGAAACTCCCTTTCAGGAATCACCTGGTATTTGGTTTCGGATATCAAGTCGGATATTATTTATTCCTGTGATTGCTGGAGTAGCGTATGAGTTTCTGCGAATTAGTGCTGACCACATGGATAATCCACTAATGAAAATGCTGATTTCACCGGGGTTAGCATTGCAAAAATTGACCACCCGTGAACCTGACGAGTCAATGCTTGAGGTGGCAGCCGCTGCTTTAACCCGGTTACTTAGGGAAGAAAATATGCTACCTGCTGAGGTGCCTATTTCTTCATCTGAATCCGTTGCTGTAGCAGCGGATACGTAATAATTTATAAGACAAGGTAGTCATCGTGTCATCAAAAGTTAGTCAACTTGCACAAGAAAAAGCAACACAGCTTTGTAATGAAGGATTAGAGTATTATCGTAGTTGGGATGCTGAAAAAGCATTTGAGGCATTTGAAGCAGCAATTTCCTTAAATGGTTATGTTGCTAACTATTATCTGTATCTTGCCCAAACTGCCATCAGATTAGGTGATTATGATACCATGCGTAAAGCATTGGGTGGATTCATCAGTTTGGAAAATGATTCTGATATTGTTCACCGCTTTGAGCAAATGTTCAGCAGTGCTATGGATGAAGTCGAAACCAATTTGACTCAGACCATGCCCAAGCATAATGTTCCTTTGGAAATTATTGGAGCAGCAATTCAAATGTGGCTTGAGTTTCGCGTTGCGATGGGACGGTCTCCCATTAGCATGCGTGATTCGCATGAGAAAATTTGGGCGGCGGCTCTGGATTTTACGATTCGTAAAGTAAATTTTTATGAAGTGGATATTACCCAACTAGCAAAATGGTATGAAGTCAATCCTGATGAGGTAAAACAGCTACATGATGCCTTTATTGGTACCCTAGATGTTATGCCGTGTGACTACCGCTATTTTCGAGGAAAAGAAAATCCTCTTGATAAGTTGGTTGAAGCCGCCATCATGTTAGAAGAACTTGAAGAGCGGTTTTATAGTATCTAGCATGCAATACAGATATCTTGTCTATACGAGATGTCTTGTTCATATATTATATCGGCTGTTTAATAAAACAGTCTAAATATCTATAAACATTAGGAGAAGTAATGCCTACAAAAAAAACTGGTTTTGATATACTCCATAGTAGTAAGTTCAATAAATCATTAGCATTTACTGAGGAAGAAAGAGAGCAATTGGGATTGAAAGGGTTATTGCCGTACTCAATGGTGAGTCAAAATATCCAGGTAATTCGTGTAATGAATAATATACGGAACAAAGATAGCGATTTAGAGAAATACATACTATTAGCATCTTTGCAAGACCGTAATGAGAAGCTTTTTTATAGGGTAGTCGTTGAACATATTGAAGAGATGATGCCCATTATCTATACCCCAACTGTGGGACAGGCATGTAAAGAGTTTTCACATATTTTTAGAAGGGCAAGAGGGTTTTATATCACACCTGCCGACAAAGGAAAAATTCGTGAACATTTAGACAATTGGCCTGAAAAAGATATTCGTGTCATTGTTATTACAGATGGACAACGTATACTTGGATTAGGAGATTTAGGTACAAATGGCATGGGAATTTCCATTGGCAAATTAGCATTGTACACAGCTTGTGCAGGCATACATCCTGACCAATGTTTACCTGTAATGCTAGATGTAGGAACAAATAACCAGGAACTCCTAGATGATTTGCTCTATATTGGATATCCGCGAAATCGATTAGAAGGGGATGATTATTTTGAATTAGTTGAAGAATTTGTCATGGCGGTTCAAGAAAAATATCCTAAGGCTTTAATCCAATTTGAAGATTTTTTAACTCCAAATGCCTATGCATTATTGAATAAGTATAGGAATCGTGTGCTTTGTTTTAATGATGATATACAAGGAACAGCATCAGTTATAGTAGCTGGTATATATGTTTCCACTAGAATCACAAAGGTACAATTTTCAGATTTAAGAATAATGTTTTTAGGTGCTGGCTCTTCATCTACTGGAATTGCTAGTTTAATAGTTTCTGCTCTTAAGGATGAAGGATTAACTGAAGAAGAAGCATACGCAAAATTGTGGCTTCTTGATAGAAAGGGGTTAATTGTTTCAAGCAGAGATGATTTGACAGAACATAAAATTCCTTTTGCACATGAAAATCAACAACCGTTAAATCTGATTGATGCAATTGATTCCTTGAAACCACACATCCTAATAGGGACAACAGGAACTCCTAGCATGTTCACTAAAGAAGTTATTGAACACATGACAACTATAAATGAACGACCAGTGATATTTGCTCTATCCAACCCTACTTCCAAATCAGAATGTACTGCTGAACAAGCCTATCAATGGAGTAATGGCACAGCTATTTTTGCCAGTGGCAGTCCATTTGAAAAGGTTGTTTTCAATTGCAAAAAATATGTACCTGGACAAGGAAATAATGCCTATGTTTTTCCAGGAATAGGTTTAGGAGCAATTATGGCTAACGTTAAGACTATTCCAGATGAGTTATTTTTAGTTGCTGCTCAAACACTTGCTCAATTTGTAAGTGAAAAAAGTATTCAAGAAGGTACACTTTATCCACGATTAACAGAAATCAGAAAACTATCATTAGCTATTGCAACTGCGGTAGCAGAGAAAGCTTATGAATTAGATATTGCCCGAAGCGATAGACCGAAAGATTTAAAACAATTTATTGAAGATTATATGTATAAAACTTATTATTAAAAAGTGTACTTGCTTATCTAAGCAAGTATCTGTCAACGTAACCGTTCACCCCCACCCCTAACCCCTCCCCCACAGGGAGAGGGGAATCTTACTCCCTTCTCCTAGTAGGGGAAGGGGCTGGGGGTTGGGGTCTACTGACAAGAGGGGGAGTGAATAATTACGGAGGCTATGCCTCTACTTAAAATGAGTAAGAAACAAGTCATTGGAAACCAATGACTTGTTTCTATAAAAGAAGCATATAACAAATTGTTATACTTGTCCAAAATACATGTGAACGCAAGCGTTATTTGTAGCTACAAAAAATTAAAATACTTTTAAGGAGTAAAAATTTCAATAATGAAAGAATATGGTAAACGATATAGCAGTGTTGGTTTAGACACCCATGGTCTGACCAACCTGAATAATGTTTATTGGAACTTATCACCTGCCCCACTTTATGAAGAAGCCCTAAAGCGCGGTGACGGTGAATTGGTGGATAGAGGTCCGCTACTTGTTATTACCGCACCTTTTACAGGGCGTTCTCCCAAAGATAAATTTATGGTTGAAGAAGCCAGTAGTAAAGATAATATTTGGTGGAACGACGAAAATCGCCCTATCAGCCAAGAACGCTTTGACGAACTTCATCGTCGAGTCACAGCATATTTACAAAATCGAGATTTATTTGTGCAAGATACATTTGTAGGGGCAGACCCTGAATATCGTGTGCCTGTGCGAATTATCGCCGAGCGTGCCAGCAACAGTTTGTTTGCTTGGAACATGTTTATGCGTCCAAAGCTCGAAGATAGAGTTGACCATCACCCCGAATTTACTTTGATTTGTGTTCCCGACATGGATGGGATAAAGGAATTTGATGGGCTTAATTCCGATGCCTTTGCTTTAATAGACTTTGCCAAAAAGCTGGTGCTTGTTGGTAAAACAGCTTATTGTGGAGAAATTAAGAAGTCAATCTTTACAGTGATGAACTACATTCTCACAGATAAGAATGTCATGCCCATGCACTGTTCGGCAAATTATGGTCCCAACGGAGACACTGCTATATTCTTTGGCTTAAGTGGTACAGGAAAAACTACCCTCTCGGCTGTTTCGTCGCGGACTCTCATCGGCGATGATGAGCATGGCTGGAGTGATAATGGTATATTTAACTTTGAAGGTGGTTGCTATGCTAAAGTAATTAAATTATCAAAAGAGGCTGAACCTGAAATTTATGCAACCACGCAAATGTTTGGTACACTTTTAGAAAATGTCATCGTTGACCCTGACACCCACAAGATTGACCTTGATGATGGCACTATTACACAAAACACTCGTGCTTCCTATCCCATTCATTACATTCCTAATGCATCTGAAAATGGCTTAGGTAAAGGGCATCCCAAAAATATAGTTTTCCTGACGGCTGATGCTTTTGGTGTAATGCCTCCTATCTCAAAATTAACACCCGCCCAAGCAATGTATCACTTCATTTCGGGATATACCGCTAAAGTGGCAGGTACGGAACGCGGTATCACTGAACCACAAGCAACATTTAGTGCCTGTTTTGGGTCACCATTCATGCCACGTCATCCTGGTGTTTATGCCAAATTGTTAGGTAAGAAAATTGCCGAGCATGACGTAGATTGTTGGTTGGTTAATACTGGTTGGACAGGTGGTGCTTATGGCGTTGGCAACCGAATGGCAATTAAGTACACTCGTGCTATGGTCAATGCGGCTCTAAATGGCGAGCTAAAAGATGTAGAATACACTGAAGACCCAATCTTTGGCGTATCGATTCCCACATCATGTCCAAATGTACCTCCCGAAGTTCTCATTCCGAAGAACACATGGGAAGACAAAGAAGCTTATGATGAATATGCTAAGAAACTTGCTGGCATGTTCATTGAAAACTTCCACAAATTTGAGGACGGTGTTAGTGTTACCGAAGAAATCAAGGAAGCCGGTCCGAAATTATAACATTCACGTAGGATAGTCATGGAGCGTCAAAGCTCGCTTTGACATGAAAAAGCCAGTTTTTTCGCTCAAAAATTTTGGCTATAGCCTGTTTAAGTCCACCTCATTTATTTTCTATCACCTTTTATGTTTTAGCGAGTTTTCATTATGGCAAACACATCTGAAACAGACCAATTTTCTACATCTCAAGAAACATTAGAAACAGAATCTCCTTCCGTAACGTTACCGTCAGTTCCACAACTTATCCCCGGTCCTGACGAACTGCCAGCCCAACATCAGAGTGGTTTTGTTTCTATCATCGGCAGTCCAAACGTGGGTAAAAGCACACTGATAAATACATTTATCGGTTTGAAAATTGCCATCGTAAGCAACACAGTGCAAACTACACGTAATCGTTTATTGGGTATTTTAACAGAGGATGATTACCAAATAGTTTTTGTGGATACACCGGGTATTCATGACCCTATTGACCGTCTAGGAGAGTACATGGTTATGGTTGCCACCAGAACAATTGCCGATAGCGATGTGGTGGTATGGATGATTTCTGCTAATGAACCAGTCTCATCCGAAGACCGTTTGGTAGCCGAAGCACTTTCAAAGCGAAAGAATACTCCTCCCATTATTTTCGTGATGAATAAAGTAGATTTGATTGATGCCGACCAAATCAAAAGCCGATTGAAAAACTATTTGTCAATTTTTCAGATTGAACCCAAAACTGCCTTGCCTCTTTCACTTCTGACAGGGTTTAACCGTGATGTATTGCTTGAAAAAATTATTGAGTTACTGCCCGTCGGACCCCGTTATTTTCCACAAAATGAAGTTACAGACCAAAAAGTACGTTTTATAGTTGCCGAACTGGTGCGTGAGGCTACCTTTGATGTGCTTTACAAAGAAATTCCTCATTCCGTTGTTGTAGAAGTTGAAGAATTTAAGAGTCGCAGTGAAACTTTGACTTATGTCGAGGCACATATATTTGTTGAACGTGAATCGCAAAAGGGGATAATTATTGGCAAAGGGGGTCAAACAATCAAACGAATTGGTAAGAAAGCTCGCCTACAAATTGAGGATTTGGTTGGCACAAAGGTTTATCTTCAATTACGAATCAAAGTTCAGCCGAATTGGAGAAAGAAACCAACAGATTTAAGGCGGTTCGGATATTGGACAAGAGATAATAGTGAATCGCAAAAAGGTTCTAAATAGAATACGATTACGACTGAAGTTCCATTTACGAAAACAAGTCAGATCATACAATCCATGCCGTTTTTGCAGGCTGACCATCATTATATAAAACGGCACATGTTTCCTGTGCTGGTAGTTCATATACTGATGTTTTATGTCATTTATGAACAAAATTTAGCTAACAAATTGCTAATTGAAGAATTACTACGTCATTTTTGCTTATTCCGCATATATAGATTATAATTGGCGATGGTTGAGATTGGTTCGTTGAAGTTTGCAAAAATATTAATTTTGACCATAATTTTAAGAATTAAGGAGGTTATTTTATCGGATAGTAAATTATCATATTTGTAATCTGGTAACATGTAGGAAAGAGTTCTAGTCTGTCTACAGGCAAGATGCCTGTAGTACATGTGGTTAGAAATCGGATTTCTTGTTACATATTTTCATAGATTTAGAACGTTTAAGATTCTCAAAAGAGGAGAAGTTTTTTCATGCGAAAACGATTTTTATTTTTAACAATATTATTATTTGTAATATCCATATTAGTTGGATGTGGTGGGCAAGAGACCACTGCTCCAAGTGACCAAGGGGCACCGAGTGAGGGAGACACCCAAGAAACGGGTTTAAAAATTGGTGTTGTGACCGATGTGGGTGAAATTGATGATAAGAGTTTCAATCAATCAACTTGGGAAGGAACACAAGCTGCTGCCGAATCAATTGGTGCAAAAGCAGACTACATCGAAACCCAAGACCCCAAAGACTATCGTGATAACATCCTGGAATTTGTTGAGGATGACTATGATGTGGTTGTAACTGTTGGTTTTGCACTTGCCGATGCCACATTAGCAGCTGCAAATGAATTTCCTAATATAAAGTTTATTGGTGTTGACCAATTTTATGACCCCAGCACTGCTCCCAAAAATGTGGTAGGGCTTCTTTTTCATGAAGACCAAGCTGGGTATTTAGCGGGTGTGATGGCAGCCGATTTGACCACAAGTGGGACGATTGCAGCTGTACTCGGTACAGACTTAGTGCCACCAGTTGTTGCTTTTAAGGAAGGTTTTGAAGCTGGAGCAAAAGCTACAAAGCCCGATATTAATATCATTAGTACCTATCATCCAGGTGGGGTAGATGTGGCATTTACTGACCCTGAATGGGGGGCAGCAACTGCTTCACAAGCAATTGACCAAGGTGCAGATATTGTTTTCGGTGCTGGTGGTAAAACTGGTAACGGAGCATTAATCGAAACGGCTCAACGTGAGGGCATGTACTGCATTGGTGTAGATACTGACCAATGGGAGACAGTTCCCGAAGCTCATCCATGTCTTGTCTCTAGTGCTGTGAAACGAATTGATGTTGGTGTTACTGAACTGATTAAATTAGCCAGCACGGAAGCTTTTCCAAGTGGCATTTATTTTGGTAATGTTGGTTTAGCTGATTTCCATGATTTTGATGGCAAAATCCCCGATGAGTTAACACGAAAACTAACAGCTACCGCAGAAGGCTTGCAAAATGGCTCAATTGTTACTGGCTATGGTGCAGATGGTGGTGATGAAGAATCAGCAGAAACGAAACCGCTTAATGTTGGTGTTGTAACCGATGTAGGCGAAATCGATGATAAAAGTTTTAACCAATCAACTTGGGAAGGAACACAAGCTGCCACAGAATCTATCGGTGGTTCTGCGGACTATATTGAAACCCAAGACCCTAAAGACTATCGTGATAACATCCTCGAATTTGCTGAGGATGAATATGATGTGATTGTAACAGTTGGTTTCGCTTTAGGCGAAGCTACTTTAGAGGGTGCCAATGAATTTCCTAATATCAATTTCATTGGTGTTGACCAATTCATTCCTCCCGATTTAGCAGTGCCAAATTCAGCTGGTCTTATTTTCCATGAAGACCAAGCAGGCTACTTAGCTGGTGTGTTAGCTGCTAACTTAACCAAGAGTGGTACTATTGCAGCAGTACTCGGGACAGATTTAGTTCCGCCAGTGGTTGCTTTTAAGGAAGGCTTTGAAGCTGGAGCAAAAGCTACAAAGCCAGATATTAACATCATTAGTACCTATCATCCAGGTGGGGTAGATGTAGCATTTACTGACCCTGAATGGGGTGCCGCAACTGCTTCACAAGCAATTGACCAAGGTGCAGATGTTGTTTTCGGTGCGGGTGGTAAAACTGGCAACGGAGCATTAATCGAAACAGCTCAACGTGAGGGCATGTACTGCATTGGCGTAGATACTGACCAATGGGGAACTGTCCCCGAAGCTCATCCATGTCTTGTCTCTAGTGCTGTGAAACGAATTGATTTGGGGGTTGATACCTTAATCAGACTTGCTAGCCAGGATAAGTTCCCGCGTGGGAATTACTTTGGTCAAGTTGGCTTGGCTGATTTCCACGATTTCGATGACCAAATTCCTGATGATTTGAAAGCCACACTAGATGAAATAGCAGCTGGATTACTTTCTGGTGAAATTTCTACGGGCTACGGGCAGTAATTTATTTTAAATTTGGCTGGAGCGACAAAGCTTGCTTTGACCCTCCAGCTTGCACTCCACATAGGACGGACATCTTGTTATTTATGGGCAGGCATCTTGCTTGACCTACATGTCATATTAAAGAGAAAACTATGGAAGAAAAATCTACTTTTCGAACAGATCAAATCATGGCAATCATTCAGCCATTTATCGTACCAGTATTGGCAATTTTTACATCGGTTATAGTCGGCTCAATTTTTCTATTAGCCTACGGCTTTAATCCCATTGATGCCTATAGTGGTTTGTTAGATGGTGCGTTCGGTTCAAACCGTCGTATTGCCAAAACAATTTTGAATACCATTCCCTATATCTTCGGTGGTTTAGCAGTCGCTTTTGCCTTTAAGGGAGGTTTATTCAACATCGGGGCTCAAGGGCAACTTTTCATGGGAGCCATAAGTGCGGCTTATGTCGGCTTTGTTTTCGAGGGACTTCCCTTTATTATCCACATGCCCTTAGCCGTGTTAGCAGGAGCATTAGGAGGAGCATTTTGGGGAGCAATACCAGGTTTCTTAAAGGCATATACAGGGGCTCATGAAGTTATTACCACAATTATGTTCAACTACATCGCTCTTAGTTTTGTGGGGTATCTTGTTTCTGGTCCATTAAAATTGGAAGGTTCCGTCATCGCCAAAACCCCTGAAATTGCTGATGCTGCCAAGTTACCATTCTTTGGTACAGGTGAATTGGGTTTACACTACGGTATCCCGTTGGCAATACTGGTAGCATTTATCATCTACTGGCTTATTTGGAAAACACCATTTGGCTTTGAGTTGCGAACTGTCGGTTTAAACCCAAGTGCGGCTTCATACTCTGGTATTAGCGTCAAACGTGTTACCATTTTTACAATGGCAATTTCAGGATTGCTGGCTGGTTTGGCTGGCACTGTAGATACCTTAGGCTTAATTCACCATTTTGAGCCTAGTTTCAATCTCGGTTATGGATTTGACAGTATCACCATTGCCTTGTTAGCAAAAAACCATCCACTTGGGGTCATCTTAACCTCATTCCTTTTCGGAGCAATGAGTGCTGGCTCGACACGCATGCAACGAGCTTCAGGTGTACCATCAGAAATTATTCAAGTTGTACAAGCTTTGATTTTAATGTTTGTCGCCGCTGAACAACTCATTCGTATCATGTATCGTTTGAGAAGTCAAGAGGGCGAAGGCTTACAACTTAGTAGTGGTTGGGGGGCAGGTTAGGAGTAAATTATGGATATTAGAATCATTATCAGTGTATTACGAGCAACCTTACGACAAAGCACCCCTATCACATTAGGGGCATTAGGTGGTATTTTTTCCGAGCGTTCGGGCGTGGTGAATATCGCCATCGAAGGCATGATGCTTAGCGCCGCCTTTGCAGGATTCATGGTCAATGTGTATACAGGTAATCTGTTTTTTGCAGTCATTGGAGCAATGATAGTTGGTGGACTAATGGGACTGATTCATGCTTGGCTGTCTATTACTTTTAAGATTGACCAAATTATTAGTGGTACGGTGATTAACATTTTGGCAATCGGTTTAACGGGTTACTTTTATCAATCGGGAGCTACCACTAAAGGAAAACTTAGTCCTATTCCTATCCCAATTTTATCAGATATTCCAGTTATTGGCGAAGTCCTTTTTAACAATCCACCCATCACCTACACAGCAATTGTGATGGTATTCGTAACCGCATTTATCATGTTCAGAACTACATGGGGCTTGCGTACCCGTGCTGTAGGTGAACATCCCCATGCGGCTGATACGGTTGGGATTAATGTCTACTTGGTACGTTATATCAATGTTATTATCAGTGGTGCTGTTGCTGGTCTAGGTGGAGCATTCTTAACCCTAGAATCCGTCGGCAGTTTTGAGCGAGGCATTACCAATGGACGCGGTTTTATCGCCTTAGCGGCATTGATTTTTGGTAAATGGAATCCTTATGGGGCATGGGGAGCGGCTTTGCTGTTTGGCTTTGCCAATGCTATACAAACCCAATTACAATTTACAGGAGGTCTGAATGTTCCACATGAGTTTATTGGAATGATACCGTACGTATTAACGGTGTTAGTCTTAGCAGGATTCGTGGGGAAGGCTCGTCCACCTGCCGCCGTTGGACAACCTTATGATGGTCACTTAAGTCTAAAAGAAATATTTAATGATATTAGCAAGATGTTTAAGACAAAATCACCTGAAATCTCATAACAGTACACCCCAATCTTAGGAATGTTCAATGCTAGTTGTAGGGGCGTATGGC
>NBMH01000192.1 GCA_002084875.1 Anaerolineaceae bacterium 4572_78
ATCGCCATTTTAAAAAACAAAGGTTTTAAGAATGTGCAACTAAGAGATTTTGACCCCGATATTGATTTGGAAGAACGCAATTTTAATTCGCTTTATGCGGAGGGGATGAAGTAAACTGTTACCTAAATTATTTGTCAACTTGCTTAACCGTGTGGTAAGGAAACCACACCTGCAAATCTCAAAATGGCAATTGGGCGACCACAAGTGTACATCCCTACTATTTATTCGTCAATGGGGTGAATATTTCATTTTGGTTATAGGCTTAGCAGTTCATTTGTATTTTCAAGTAGGCTTGGTTGGGCGAGCTATTAGCATGCGAACTGCTCCACTTGAAACAGATGACGCTTACGCCTATATTTTCAAAGCCGCTCAAATGACTACCTGCTTTACTCAAAAATGTCGTTCCCTTCAAGATTTACGCTCACAAATCTTTGCCCCGACCTCAGATGAAAGCGTGCAAAAAATACGTGATAGAGGGTACTTAGTTCAGTTGTATTTGTATCATCCCCTTCACTCTGTAATTTTGATAATCATAAAACAATTTAGCATTTCATGGGAATCGGCTTATCATGCTTCGCAATTTTTAGGGAGAATATTTATTGCCCTAGCGGCCGCCTATTGGCTAAGTCGTTTATTTGGCAACGGTGCGGCTGGCATTGCCATGTTCTTATTGGCGTTTGACACATTTAAAGCACAGGGATTGCATTATATCGTTCCTAGTGCCTGGACACTTGGTATTATGATGCTATGTTGGGGATTGATTGCCCACTATCGCCATGAAGCTCGTTGGTCAGTCTTAGCCTGTACTAAAACTGTAACCTACCCTGTATTAGATGTACGTGTCGGTTCTTCCTTAACTAAGATTGCTGGTTTTGATGGTATATTGGTAAATCTAAATGTTTTGTTTGATTTGATAACGAATTATGTTGATATTTACGGCAACTATGAAATAATTTTGTTCATGGTCATACCTGGTTTATTTAGCTTAAATCGTTCCCAAAAATGGATGATGGGAATCATGACATTAGGTATCATGTTCGTATTAGGTACAACACTTTTTACCGACAGTCGTCCTATTGGTGTGGGAGCAGGGGTGGCATTAAAACGAGCCTGGCTATTAGCAGCTATATTTTTTGCAGGCATGGTTGGTCGTGGTGTGTGGGTATGGTTTATTTCTAGTTTGACATGGGTTCGAAAATACATGCCCAACATAATCATGGCAGAAACTAATAAAAATTGGTTCTTAGCCAGGTCTGCGGTGATGTTTGTTATCTTGGCATTTTTAGGCTTGTTCATTTTACGGAGTACTATTCGTCATGCGATAAAAGGAATCAATCACATTGAAGACCGAATCGGGAGCATCGTCAATCAGCAAAACGTAAAATTTGACACTTCGCAAGTTGACCTGATGAAAGACGCATGTGATACCGTACTTTACATGAATCAACAACCAATGCACATGTACTTGGTCAATGGTGCCATGCACTGCGGAGCTATTTATCGAAAGTTGGTTTGGGCTACACCTGAACAAAATGCATGGATTACAAACAATCCAAGCATCTCCCATGTAGTGGCATTTAATTATTTTAATTGGACATATACCGATGGACCCGGTATTCGCTGGGGGACAATTCCACTTGACCAAACAAAATTACTATCATACAAGAGTTCAATATTCCGTCGCCCTCAAGATTTGAGATTTTATATTGAAACTCAAGGCGATGAGGCTATTCTTGAATTTAGCTTTCTCACTGCCAACAGATTGGGTCAAACACCAAAAACTGTAACTTTAACACTTCCCCCTAACCATGCTGATTGGGTAACGATTCCAACAGAATCACAGTCATTTATTAGAAAAGTATCAATTTCTTTATTAAATCCTGATGTTATGGTAAACTTAGCAGGCTTACGAGTCAGCCCAAGTGCAGAACTTTATTGGCCTTGGGATGAAAATGTCGAGCTGTCATACATCGTTGAGGAAACTAATCGTTCCACTGAAATCAATTTTATCAGCGATATTGTGTTTAATGGTGAGATTTACAACTATCGTGAATTACGCATATTCTTAGAAAAAAGAGGGCATCAATTTTCCACTCAAACCGATACAGAGGTAATATTGCATCTGTATGAGGAATTTGGTTCCGAGTGTATTCATCATCTCAATGGTATTTTTGCCTTTGCGATATGGGATAGTAACAAACAATCATTATTCTTAGCCCGCGACCCAATGGGTATTAAACCGCTTTATTACACTGAAGTAAATAAGCAGTTAATTTTTGGTTCGGAATTAAAAGTCATTTTAAGTCATCCCCATGTCGAGCGGGATATTGATTTAATTGCTCTTAATGAATATCTGTCATTTGACTATGTGCCGACACCGCGTACTATTTTGCAAAACATTTATCGTCTGCCCCCAGGACATATATTGCGATATGATAAGTTCGGTATTCATATCGAAAAGTATTGGCATATTAGCATGGCACATAGCGAAAACCATCCACCTGTTAATTGGAAGGATTACACTAAAGAATTGCAATCAGTGCTACAAAAGACCATCAATCAAGAATTGGTCAGTGATGTGCCTGTGGGGGTGTTTCTGAGTGGTGGGATTGATTCGAGTGCGATAGCCGCATTGATGGTCAATGCCTATCCTGGTACAGTCAATAGCTATTCGATTATCTTTGACCAAAAATCATTTGATGAGTCGCATTATGCCCGTATGGCCGCCAAGCATATTGGCACAGAACACCATGAACTGATGTTGACCAGTAAAATGGCAGTTGACCTTGTCCCTAAAATCATGGATTTTTTAGATGAGCCTTTCGGTGATTCATCCTTCATTCCGACATTTCTGCTTTCAAAATTTGCTAGTGAGCATGTCAAAGTTGTGTTAGGTGGGGATGGCGGCGATGAGTTGTTTGCGGGCTATCCAACTTTGATTGCTCATCAACTAATTGAACATTATGTGCGATTAGTTCCATGGCATGCCCGAACCTATCTTATACCACAATTCCTAAAATTTTTACCGACATCATTTGATAATATCAGTTTTGATTTTAAGGTAAGGCGTTTTCTAGCTGGGCGTGGTGTGCCATTGCAGGCTCGCCATCATCGCTGGTTAGGTTCGTTTGTGGATGGGCAAAAAGAAAAATTGTTTCAGGATTGGTTAAAACCTGCTTTGCGAGATACTTATGCCGCAACGTATCAGCATGCCAGTGAATGTGATGCCAAGTCGTCCTTAAATCAAGTGTTATATGTTGATATGAAAATGTATCTTGAAGGTGATATTTTATATAAAGTCGACCGTGCCAGCATGGCAAATTCGCTAGAGGTACGTGTTCCTTTCCTAAATCGCAATGTTATACAATTCGCCACTAGGCTACCGTTTGAATTAAAATTACATCGTCTGAAAAGCAAATATATTCTTAAGAAATGTTTGCAGGGTATTTTGCCAAATAGTATCATCAATCGTCCTAAAAAAGGATTTAACATGCCTGTTGCCTATTGGCTTACAGGGGACTTGCGGGAACTTGCCCATGATATGTTATCACAAGAACGCTTGCACAAACAAGGCTTATTTCATTATCCGTTTATACATGACATGCTCAATCAACACACGACTCAACAACGTGACCACCGTAAGGAATTGTGGACATTGTTAGTTTTTCAATTGTGGTATGATAAATATATGAGAAACTAGAAATTACACAATCAAAGGAATAACATGGACTTAACACAACCGTTGAAATTTCCAATCATTTACGATGTTTTTCATCATTTATGTGGATCTTATGCCGTTCGCCGCCGTTTTGTTGAAGAATTTGTGCGGGCAACACCTGGCTCACGAGTGCTTGATATTGGTTGCGGTTCGGGGAAAGTTATTGAATTTTTGCCCCCTGATGTAGAATATATTGGCTATGACTTGAACCGAATTTACATTGAGCATGCCAAAAAAAAATATGGCGAGCGTGGTCAGTTTTTCTGTGCCGATGTCAACGATGAATCGACTCGTTCAATTCAGGGACAATTTGATTTTGCTATGCTGGTAGGAGTAATTCATCACTTGACAAATGATGAAGTGCATGACATGCTGAAAAATGCTTATAACTACTTGAAACCTGGTGGCGTATTAGCATCATTCGATAACGTCAATGTTTCAGCAGAGCAGCCATTTATTTCTCGTTGGATTAACCGCAACGACCGCGGCAAATACATTCGCTCACCCGAAGAGTATATCCATCTCATGTACGACCATTTCTCGATGGTTGAGTTTGTTCTTTTAACCGATATGTTTATCTATCCGAATTATCAATTTATCATGCGGGGTACGAAATGACCTTTAAAAATGAAACCGAATTTCGCCAATGGAATGAATCGATGGCGGAAAAATATGACCCCGAAGCCTATCATGAACGGTCGCATTTTATCATTCGTTGGATAGCTCAACAACGCGTGCGGTCTATCCTTCAATTATTGAATATGAAACCAAATGATATGGTGTTAGAAGTGGGATGTGGGACAGGAAATGTGATAGAAAAAATCCCCTCGCATTTTTTGTATGGGATTGATTTGTCTACATTACTTCTCAAAAAAGCAATGTATCGTTTTGCTGATAACTCAATTTCCCTCGCACAAGGAAATGCTGAAAAATTGCCCTTCACTGGACAATCGTTTGACAAAATTGTTTGTACCGAAGTTATAGAACATGTGATTAACCCCAAGCAGATTCTGCATGAAATAGCACGATTAGCCATGCCCCATGCTGTTATTGTAGTCACCATTCCCAATGAGAAGTTAATCATTCAGGTAAAACAAGTTCTACGAAATATCGGTTTATTTGATTGGCTATTAAAAGGGAACGGGGATTCATACAATGCTCATGATGATACTATCAATGAATGGCATCTACACAATTTTGATTTAAATTTGCTCAAAGAAATAACACCCACCACCTTACAGATACAACAAATTCGTGCTATTCCATGGGGTGGGTTACCATTACAGTATGTAGTCGGTTTTCAAAGGCGACTTGAGAAAGGGTAAACCATGAAACCAATCTTACTTAGTTATTTAGTGTGTCCTACTTGCCAGCAAAACTTGGAATGTGTTGCTACCATCCTAAGCAATATCGATATTGAGGAGGGATTTCTTTTTTGCAACATATGCCACAAGCAAGTCCCTATCATTCGTGGTATTCCTCGTTTTGTGAATGATGACCAACCATTACAAGGCGAAAATATCAACACGGCTCATGCATTTGGCTGGGAATGGCAAACATTTCAGGTTTTACATGGCTTAGAACAATACAAAGCCCAATTTTTTGATTGGATTTATCCGATTCAATCAAAATTCTTCGAAGGAAAAATTATTCTTGATGCGGGATGCGGCATGGGGCGTTTTTCTATAGTTAGTAGTGAATTTGGAGCCAAAACAGTTTTTGCCGTTGATGCTAGTCAAGCTGTTGATGTAGCTAAACAAAATTTGGAAAATTACCCTAATACTCATGTAATTCAAGCGGATATCCATAACTTGCCTTTTCGTACACGAGAAGATGCACAAGTTGATTTTATTTTTAGTATTGGTGTTTTACACCACTTGGATAATCCCCAACAAGGATTCAATGACCTTATTCGACACCTTAAACTATCAGGCTCGATTTTCTTCTGGGTCTATGGTCGAGAGAATAACGATTGGTTAGTCAATATCATCAATCCGATTCGTACTCAATTAACATCACGCTTGCCAAAATCGGTTTTGTATGTTTTATCTGGATTGATGACATTAGGGATTCATCCCATACTAAAATTGGTTTATCGTCCTGCAAATGACATATCTGCTTTGGCATGGCTTAAAGAACTATTGCCATATTATGATTATCTTGCTTGGTTAGGGCAGTTTCAGTTTCGGCACAATCATCATGTTATATTTGACCATCTGGTTGCTCCCGTTGCTTTTTATCTTCATCGGCAAGATATCGAAAAATAGATTGAGGAATCAGATGCAAAATTGATTGATATGTCATGGCGAAATCAAAACAGTTGGCGAGTACATAGCCGTTTGTAAAAAATATTAATCTTATTCATCCATAGGAAAGATTAATTCCATGTCTAATCGTTCTAAGGATTGGCTGACTCAAGCAAAATGTAAACACCGACATGTTCTAAAATGTGTTCATGTTCTGATTTTTGGTGATGAAAATGAAAATAAAACGGAAATTCTTATCAGCTTCCTAAATGTCCACCCAATCTCATAGTGAAAACACAACCATGACCATTACATCTTTTGTCAAGCCTAGCTCAAGCAGTCTGATTTTGTCTGGAATCCGTAGATAAAATCTAAGCAAGTGTTGTGTT
>NBMH01000193.1 GCA_002084875.1 Anaerolineaceae bacterium 4572_78
AATAATTGTTTTGCGCAAGTAATACGATCTGATTATTTTGTAAATCGAATTAATGGAGCATTATTTTTAAAGTCGGTCTATTTAAGTCCTAATTAAAATGACAAATATTGTATTATCCTATATAAATAAACACTTTATAGCAATCAGCATTGTATAAAAATACGCATTTATTTCATAAAAAAGTAAAAGTGATGCAAAAATAATTTGATATAATTTAATATTTGCGGTAAAATTGGGTATCATTTGAAAAATTTTGTGAAAAAATTCTGGATGGAAAACATTAGTTTGTATCATGAAGCCAGGTAGGCTGGGCAAACGTGTTTTTATGTGCATCGGCATTCATTTCGTATCATACATTGTGAATCATTTTCGGTTTTAACGAAGATGGTGGGCAACAAAAAGACGTTGCCCACATTTATTTTTTTATTGATGGTTTGACATTATTAGGTATCCAAACATGAGAGGTAATTTATGAAAACTCAAAAAAAAGCCAATCATAAAAAATGGTTGGCAAGTTTGATGTCAATTTTTCTGATGTGTCCGTTTGCCACTTATGGTTCTGTGGATACGGATGATATGGTTGACTTTAGTGTAAACGATGATCAGGTGACAATTATTTTCAAGACTGTGGGTACGTATAATCTTGCACTCACTTTCACCGATAATAATGGTTTAACTCACTACATCGACAAGCAAGTCAACATTACTACGTTGTCGGGTGATAAACCTGATATACGAATTGATTCCAGGGCACGGGATTCTTCCGAAGATGAGCGAACAGTCTCGCTCAACTGTGGCAATATCACCCAGTCAGATGCCATTGATATTGTTCAGGCGACTGCTAATAGAGATAAAACCCACATGCTGATGCAGTTTGAAAATGAGCCAAGTCGTGCGGATAGGGATGAATTGAAAACTCAAGGCATCAACTTGTTAGATAGTGCAGCCGATTGGATGAAATTAAATGGATGGAACCTGCACCTCCACCTAACACGATAGATGTAGATGAAACAAATGGTGATACATCAGTCAATACGGTGGAACTCCAATGTGGCAATATCACCCAGTCAAATACCATTGATATTGTTCAGGCGACTGCTAACAGAGATAAAACCCACATGCTGATGCAGTTTGAAAATGAGCCAAGTCGTGCGGATAGGGATGAATTGAAAACTCAAGGCATCAACTTGTTAGATAGTGCAGCCGATTTGGCTCAAAAGTTAGATCAAAGAATAGATGTGTTGAATTGGGTGGGCATAGACGTACTTGTAGTACGCACATCATTAGAAGCCATCAATCATTTAGCGGCTTTGGATGAAATAAAATGGATAGAACCTGCACCTCCACCTAACACAATAGATGTAGATGAAACAAATGGTGATACATCAGTCAATGTGGTTAAAGGCATAACGATTGATACAAATGGTCAAGTGACCACAGATACAGATACGACGTTTTCAAGCAAGGTTTGTGTTTCCAACTGGAAAGCGACCTTAAATGAATCTGACACCGTTGATATTCAGGGTACCATCACCGTTGATCAGAATCATGTTGGACAAACAGCCGATATGGTGGTGGTTGCCCGTCAACCACTGATCAATGAGCAATCGCTGTTGTTTATGTTAAATACCGAGAAGGTTTTCGTACTATGGGATTTCAATGTAGCTACCTTGGAACCATTTACCAAAGATGACAACTTGAAATTGGAAGCGGTGCAATCTCTGAATGTTTTCCAGAGTTCTTCTTTGCCAATGGGAATATGGTCTCTGTACTTTGGCTATCGTTTACAAGATGGCACAGTGGTTGTCAACAGTCAATCCATTGACATGACCATCAAATAGTCAGATGGTTCTTAATAGCAAGATAGCATGGAATCCAAGGCTTTAGTAAGGGCCCATAAAGTTTAAGCTTTGGACTCCAATTTGTTACCCTATTTATCGTTTTTATCACTGAATTGACATCAAGAGGTTTTTTTCAATGTTAAGTCAAACCAATAGCATATTGTTATATTATTCAATTAATCGGCTTTTCAAGAAAGTAGGCATTTTAAATGTTCTACTCTTATGTTTAGTGATGCCGATAACAGAAGTAGCTGTTGCTGAAAACGCGCAATGGCTTGCCGATGCACAATACACGCCCCCTATCGCGACTTTTCATGCTCATCATACTAAAGGCTCAGTGCCGCTGAAAGTGGTTTTAGATGCCAGTCGTTCTTTTGATCCAAATGCGGAGGGGATGATTGAGAAGTACGAATGGTTCGTGAATGGGCAAACTATCTCCATTCATGAGACAACAACCCATTTGAGTATTGATGAACTTGGGATAGAAGTTGAGCTAGAAAGCACATACGTTACTGCTATAGGTGAACGTATGACAATCACTTTCAAGGAAGAGGGCAGATACGACATTGCACTCACTGTGATCGACAACGATGGTTTAACTGATACAACAGCAGAAAAAGAAATCATCGTGACAAATGAAGAACCAGACATTCGCCCAACATTGACTAAACATACACGGCAGAGAGATCGTGATGCAAGAGATTCTTCTGATGAGCAGAGTACATTATCATTCAAGCGTGGCTCTTTCACGCTAGAAAGCAATTTAGAAAGCAGTTTAAACGATCCTCAAGTTGCTGCTGATAGTGATGAATTGATAGAATTTGAAGAAAAACACCACCAGCTAATGCAGTTTGATCGCTCGCTCACTTTGGAAGATATCAATGAACTGCAAGCTCGTGGTATCAAAGTGTTAAGTGCTGTTTCCAAGTATGTCTATTGGGTTTCTCTTAACCACAATATAATCGCAAGTGATGCGAGTACGTTAGCGACAAGTAATGTCATCATCAAAGCGGTAGGTATATTACCAACCCAGTTTAAAATCGCAGAGGCAATTGATAACAATAACTTTCCAGATAATGCCAGATATGATGATGGTACGGTGAGAGTGCATGTCATGATATTTGATGATATATCACAAACAGATGCCAAACAAGCTATTGATAGTTTGCTTCAAGGGATACAAGTGTTGAAATGGATTGGCAGAGACGTACTTGTAGTACGCACATTGCCAGAGAACATATACGATTTAGCTGAATTAGATGAAATCAAATGGATGGAACCCGCACCACCGCCTAATGTAGTCGATAATGCAACCTCGGCGGCTATAAGTAATGTTGACGAGTTACAGATAGCTCCCTATAACCTGCAAGGTGATGGAATACATGTCGGTGTCTGGGATGGAGGCAAAGTATTTGCTCATAAAGATTTATCGGGTCGCTTAACAATAGGAAACAATGTCAATGTCCATCCTCATGCCACCCATGTTGCCGGGACAATAGGGGGTAGCGGTGCGGGTAATTTCAACGCGAAAGGAATGGCCCCTCATGTACATATTCATTCCTATCATTGGGATAATGACCATACAGAAATGAGGGATGCAAAGGAAAATGGTATTATTGTTATTTCTAATCATTCTTATGGAATAGGAATTGGGTACAACGGATATCCAGATACTTCTTGGTTTGGCTACTATTCTACAGATTCAAAAGAATGGGACGAGATCGTATTTGGTACTGATTTATTGGTATTTAAAGCCGCAGGCAATGATCGCGATGATGGACCTGATGAATGTCCAGGGGGTGAACGTTGTGATGGGCCTTATGATATCATTTCACCGATAGGAGTGGCCAAGAACATCATCACAGTATGTGCGACCACAGACACAGATGAAATGACTGATTTCAGCAGTTGGGGGCCTGTTGATGATGGCAGAGTGAAACCTGATTTGTGTGCTAATGGTGAGTCTTTAACCTCTACACTGCCTAACAATAGCTATGGTAGTGGGAGTGGAACTTCTATGGCAAGCCCAAGTGCAGCAGGTGCGGCTGCCCTACTGTTTGAACATTTTAAAAATGAAACAAGTGAAAACCCGACTGCTGCGACTATGAAAGCTTTGATGATACACGGCGCACGCGATTTAGGTAGGCCAGGTCCTGATTACGAATTTGGTTGGGGGTTAATTGATGCAAAAGCCAGTGCTGATCTCATCAAACGAAAAGCTTGGAGAATTCTTGGCGAACTGAGTGAAACAGGTGACTATCATTCCTTTAAAGTGGCGGTGTCAGATACATCCTCCCCCTTGAAAGCGACTTTAGTCTGGACGGATCCCCCAGGTGATCCACAAAGTGCAGAACCTGATTTGAAAAACGATCTTGATCTTGTTTTGATATCGCCAAAGGGTGAAAATTTTTTTCCTTGGACTTTGAATAAAGATAATCCTACGGAAAATGCCAAGCGAAATAAAGCCAATCGTATTGATAATGTTGAGCAAGTTCTTGTCGATCATCCAGAAGCTGGAATATGGACTATTGAGGTTAAGGCAGATCGTGTGGATGTGGCCAAAAGAGAGCAAGCCTTTACCGTAGTTGTTACTACTCCACCTATTGATACGGAATGTGGTTCTAATTCCCCTATAAACTGGATGCCGATGCCTATGGATACCATAGAGACGGACAGCATAGAAGAGACAAACCCCATAGAGAGCTTGGTTGTAGAAGCTATTGAGCCTAAGCCGGGAGAAATTCCGATTGATTACTACAGAAACGAGGAAACAGGCGATGTTTGGGGAGATATTCCTGCTTGGAATTTGCCACAACCAAATAGTGCCGATTTGCCTGAAAACATGTGGGAATATGGTTTACGATCAATTTATCTCGCTAAGTACGCTTGTTGGGATAAAGAAATCAGGGATTGGATGCCGAATAATATTGCCAATGGCGTTTATTACTGCACCAATCCAGAAGACAGGCAGCAAACCATTAATTACTTGCGTATAGTGATCAATAAATTGGAAGCAGAAATAAATTCTAGAACCAGAGAGAAAAACACTTTGCCAGTACGAGCAGAAGAAATTGGTCCAAAAAGTGGGGAAGTTCCAATTGACTATTGTAGGAATAATGACACGGGCGATGTTTGGGGAGAAACGCCAGCTTGGCGTTTGCCACCACCAAATAATGGCGTTTTGCCTTATGATGACATGTGGAAATATGGTTTACGGTCCATTTATCTTGCCAAGTACGCTTGCTGGGATAAAGAAATCAGGGATTGGATGCCGAATAATATTGCCAATGGTGTCTATTACTGCACCAATCCGGAAGACAGGCAGCAAAGCATTAACTATTTACAACTTATAGTAGGTAAGTTGGAAGCAGAGCTATAGCCAGGTAGTTGCTTAAAGGAATAAAGGGGCCAACAAGCGTAGGGAGCGTCCTACGCACCTTATTTATAGCCATGTAGGGTGGGCAACGTCTTTTTAGTTGCCCACCACCATTGGCAGAACATAGCATGGATTAAAGTTAGGTGGTAACCAGCTACGCCAAGAAACTAAACTCTGTCCAAGAAGCGGTTATCCTTGGATAGAGTTTTCCTTCGTTCCCTTAAAGTGTGGCGTATTGAGAGGCTTTAGC
>NBMH01000194.1 GCA_002084875.1 Anaerolineaceae bacterium 4572_78
ATATTTTCCTCCGCCTTATTCATCAAATCTTCAATGGTTAATTTTCGTTGTTTCATACTTTCCTCACTTTCTAAATCGTACTGTTGCATGGGTGGTTGTCCATTTCGCCACAGTTCAATGCCATCATCATGCACCGATTCGCCCAATGGCGACCACAAGGCAAAAGCATTTTTAGTGATGGTGATAGTTTGCACAAATGAGGCGTTGAGATTTTCCAAATCACATTTTAAAATTGTAATATCATCATCATAAGACGATTTCCATGAAATCAAGCCATTTGATAAATATTTTCCATTTTCAGCCGTTACAATCATGACATCAATATCCGAATCATCATGGGGTGTGCCGCGGGCATAAGAACCGTATAAAATAATCCGCTCGATTTTATTCGGGAAACGTTCAAGAAGTTTGTCTCTATATTCAGTTAGAAGTCCATACAGTTTTTCATTCGTCAGTATCATTATTATTGCCTTTCAAAAGTTCCCGCATTTTTGCCACAAATTGCTTAGCATGATTAATTGTTGATTCCGCAGTAACAGCGGCATCACTCATGACCTTATCAAAGGTGGCATGCTCATCGTAACCTTTGAATGGATTGTAATTACTTCCCTGGCGGGCATTCATCGCCCATGCCAGCCAGGTGTGATATTTTTTCTCAATCATGCCCGTGTTGACCACATACTGATTGAACGATGCTACTGTTCCTTTGTGTTTTTTGGAGGTGATGCCGATTGAAAGTAAAAAGGCTTTTGCAGCATAAAACATGGCGTAGTAGCCTTTAGAAACTGCAATCAGATTATCTCCCCATTGATAATTTCTTTCGGCGGATTCGATGGCTTCGTCAGCCATTATCATAAAGTGTTTAATTGCTTGCTCTTTGTCCTGAATAACTTCCTCATTTTTCATATTATATTGTTGCAATGGAGCATGTCCATTTCGCCAAATATCGATGCCATCATCACGGATTGATTCCCCGATGGGTGACCATTTGTCAAATTGATTTTCACTCATGATGAGTGTTCCCAATATCTCATCTTGTTCATAGCCAACATTATAAGCAATCATTTCAAATTGGTTTTTAAGTTTACGGCGAAATTTAATTCGCTCCTCACTTTCAGTCAGATGCTCGTCATGCCAATCAACCGTAACCATAACATCAATATCAGATTCGTCATGGTGCGTTCCTCTAGCACATGAGCCGTATAAAATTACTCGTTCGATATGATGAGGAAATTTGTTTTGGAGTATGGTGGTGTATTGTTCCACTAAGGTAATGATTTCTGCTTTAGTTTTTAGCATTATTTTTAATTTACCAACTCAATAATAATCTGTTTTAACACCTTCAAGATACGGAAGATGTCAAAAATTTGGTCGCTTGTTGCCGAATAAGCGGGACTCATGGCGTCTGCCAGGCATTGTCCTGCTGGGTCACCTTTGGGGTCAAGATGACGTTTGTATTCTTGGAAAAAGAAAAATGGTTTTTCAGGTTCGCGAAAACCCGAAGCAAGCATGCCATCAGGATTGCCCCACATTTTTACTTCATCCACTATGCCTTCAAAATGTCTCTCGGCAAAATAATTAAATTTTTCGGTGAAAAAATTAACTAATGTAAAAACAGGTCCAATAAAGTTTTGGATAAGCTCAATTTCATTCCAACTATGAACATGCCGCATAAGTATTTTTTGGAAAAATAAAACGTTCGTTTTTTCCCAATCCGATAAATCTGCTGTTCCTTGAAGCCAATCATTTAAGGCAGGGTGTTCATCAAGCAATTTGATATGAAACTGTTTTTCTAATTTTAATAATGTACAATCACTAAATTTTAATTCTTTGGTCATGATGACCTCCTTTTTAGAAATAAACTAAACCAAGTAAGTAGTGAAATTGTATATAATAAATAGACAAACGGCAAATTTTAAGACCAAAATTGATACATGAATTTTGTTATAGCAACACTGTTATCAACAATACAAAATAATATTTTGCGTTTTCACAAAATATATTGATATTCTTTTGTGTTTGTGGTACAATGAAAAATATATTTGACAAAAGAAGTTTTTATGATAAAATGTTCAGAAGAAGTACTGGACAATTTGGACAGAAAGATTTTGGGGATTATCCCAATTTTCGTCATCTGATTTTCCAAGGAGCGTAGAAATGCCCAACATGTTTACCTATTACAAAGAATATAAGACTTGGCAAAAGAAATATGATCCCATGGCACCCAAGGAGGGTGATGAAGCACCTGATTTTGAACTGCATGATATAAACGGCGAGAACCCGATACACCTTTCTGATTTTCGAGGAAAGAAACCTGTTGCACTAATTTTTGGTAGCTTCACATGAAGTCCCTATGTGAAAGGGACCGTGAGTCTCAGAGACTTGTACGCAAAATACCACAAGCAGGTGCAATTTCTAACCGTCTATATCAGTGAAGCCCACCCAGTGGACGGTTGGTGGTTTGGAAGAGGTATTTTAAAATACGTGATGAAGTTCTATAGTCCAAATGCATCTATGAATACTTACAACCATAAGACGATAGACGAGCGCCGCAAAATTGCTGGAGAATGTGAAGATGCTTTGCAGTATGGCATCCACACTTATGTGGACGAGTTGGATGATGCCGTTAGCAAAGCCTATGCTGCACATCCCACCCGCTTGTATCTGGTCGGTATTGATGGAATAGTTGCCTACGCTGCTGGTTTGGGTCCGCTTGATTTTCACCCCTATAAGCTGGGCAAAGCTATCGAAAAGTATTTAGCTTAGTTTAATATTTGCAATAAACTGTATTAGTCAGAATGAAATTGAAGCATTTGCAAAAAAGAAAAAAGCAACTAAAATAGGATGATGGGAAAAAATATACAGTCGTCCCACAACATATCAACACAGAATCATTTCGGAAATGCCAGAGGTGTTGGAATGTTATCATCTCACAGGCAGGCATGATTAGTTGCTAAAAGTAGTTATTCGCAATCACGAAGACTTAAAAAATTTTGTGATATATAAACTCACGCCGATTCCAGGCGTTGCTCAAATTCGTACTAGTCTCGTTCTTTCAGAGGTAAAGTCTACAACAGTTTACCTGTAACTAGCAAGGAAGACTGAGAATAACTACGAAAATATCATTTTTTGGATTTAATATTTTAAGGAGAAACTATGAAGACCTATCGTCTAGCTTTAATTGGTTTTGGAAATGTTGGGCAGGGATTTGCCCAAATTTTACATGAACATGGCGACTATCTGGCTTCGACACTTGGAGCCGATATCAAGATTGTCGCTATCAACGATTTACTCAAGGGAAGTATTTATAATCCTGATGGTTTTAGCCCAAATGAATTGCTCAAGGCAGTTCAGAATTATGGCAAACTTGACAGTATCACTGCCCCGCACCGTGATTGGTCTACTGAAAAAACCATCACCGATACAAATGCTGATGTCATTTTTGAAATTAGCTACACCGATTTGAAAACAGGCGAACCAGCTTTAACTTATATTAACCTTGCCATGGAACATGGTAAGCATGTCTGTACAACAAATAAGGGTCCCATTGCCCTTCATTATCCTGAAATTATCGCTAAAGCACGGAATAAAAATATTGAGATAGGAGCAGAAGGCACTGTCATGAGTGGCACACCTTCGATTCGTCTAGGATTAGAATTGTTGGCAGGTTCAATCATTAATAAGGTGCAAGGTATCTTAAATGGCACTACAAATTACATTTTAACTCAAATGGAAAATGGAGCCACTTATGATGATGCTTTAGCCCAAGCTCAAGAGAAAGGTTATGCCGAAGCTGACCCCACAGGTGATGTTGAAGGGTTTGATGCCGCTGGCAAAGTTGTCATCTTGGCTAATCTCTTGATGGGACAATCCTTAACAATGGCTGATGTAGATAGAACGGGTATCACTGGTTTGACTCCCGAAGATATTAAAGAAGCCCAAGCCGCCAACGAACGTTGGAAATTAATCGGCACAATCGAACTTGTCGACGGGCATGTTAAAGGAAGTGTCAAGCCGATACGGCTACCGATGAGTCATCCCTTAGCAAGCGTGGGCGGAGCAACAAACGCCCTTACCTATACCACTGAACTTTTGGGAGATGTCACAGTCATCGGACCTGGGGCAGGTCGTATTGAAACAGGATATTCTTTGTTAGCAGATTTATTAGCTATTCATCGCAAGTAGACGCGATTTCCAATTGCGAGGCAAACAGAAATTTATTAAACAAAGGAGTTTATAATTATGAAAATGTTATTTAATGGCGAATGGGTTGATTTACCAGAAAAAAGAGTCATTCGCAACCCTCAAGATGGAAGTGAAATTGATACAGTTCCATTAGCAGGAGCCGATGTAATGAAATCAGCAATTGATTATGCCGTAGAAGGGTTCGAGCGTTCTCGAAAAATGCCGACCCATCAACGAATATCGATTTTACAAAAAGCAGCTGATTTAATTCAGGAACGTCATGAAGAGTTTTCGCAAACACTTGCCAAAGAAGGCATTAAAACGATTAGTGAAGCTCGCAAAGAAGTGACCCGTTGTATCGAGACTATTCGGATTAGTGCCGAAGAATCCCGCCGCATTGTGGGCAAGACGATTCCATTTGACCAAATGCCAGGTAGTGAAAATCGGTTTGGATATTACATCCGCATGCCGATTGGCATCATCGGGGCAATCACCCCATTTAATGACCCGCTTAATCTCGTAGCTCACAAAGTAGGTCCTGCGATTGCTAGTGGAAATGCCATCATCGTTAAGCCACATAGCCATACCCCGTTAAGTGCCTTGCTATTAGCAGAGGTTATCCATGAAGCAGGTATACCCCCAGCGATATTGCAAGTGATTACTGGGCGTGGCTCGATTATTGGCGATGTGTTGGTAACAGACCCGCGTGTTCGCATGATTTCCTTCACAGGTGGACGTGGTACAGGTGAAGATATTATGAAACGTGTCGGCTTAAAGAAAATCGGCATGGAATTAGGCAGCAATTCCCCCGTTATCGTCATGGATGATTGCGATATGAAATTAGCTGTCGAATCAAGTGTCAGTGGTGCATTTTGGGCTGCAGGACAAAATTGCTTGCATGCTCAACGGATTATCATTCATGATTCCATTTATGATGAATTTTCTAAACTCTTCATCGCCGCAACTAAAGCATACAAAGTCGGCGATAAACTTGACGAATCGACTGACATGGGACCAATCGTCAACGATGAAGAAGCTACCCGTGTTGAAAATATGGTCAAGGAAGCAATTGATAAGGGAGCCACATTACTTACTGGCGGTAAGCGTAAAGGCACATTTTATGACCCGACCGTACTAGAAAACATACCTGACACATGCTCACTTGCCAGTGATGAGGTTTATGGACCCGTGTGTACCTTCCATCGCTTTAAGACTTTAGATGAGGCGATTGATATTGCTAATAGCGTAGATTTCGGTCTGCAATCGGCAATTTTTACCAATGATTTGAAGACAGCCATCTATGCCAGCCATGAATTGCAATGTGGTGGCGTGATGGTAAATGATAGTACCGATTATCGTATTGATGCCATGCCCTTTGGAGGAATCAAAGGGTCAGGTTTAGGGCGAGAAGGTATTGAGTTTGCTGTGCATGAAATGACCGAACCAAAGGTCGTTTGTTTTAATTTATAAATCACGTAGGGGCAATGCCCAGACAAGAAAGG
>NBMH01000195.1 GCA_002084875.1 Anaerolineaceae bacterium 4572_78
GTATGTCGTTTTCGCTTTTTAGACATTTTTCCTCCACAAGTTTTTGATTTCTTTTCATTATATTTCTTACTTAACTTGTGGTCTAGTTTTTGGGGTTCATTATATTGTTTCCAACGAATGTTTTTATTTTCGGTGTTCATATTTTCCAGAAATTCAATTTGTCAAAGCAAATTTTGACGCTCCAATTTTTCTGAAAGTTATATTTCTACATCATGGATGCTATCAGAAAACAATCATCCATGCTCCTATACTCAAACCAATTTGTACTATGATTGCTAAAATCCATAACATATAAGCCGTTAATTTGTCATGCTTATGCCAATGGATTCCAAATATCAAGTTAAATATAAGAATAATCACCCCAATGGTCGGAATCCATAAAAATTGATAACGATACATGGTCATGCCTGTTTCACCGTGAGAATTTATTTCTATGATTGGAACATTGGGTAAGGTAGGATAAAGTGTAAATGTCATTCCTATCAGTCCGATGCACAATAAAATAGCTGTAGCTATTAATTGCAAAGCAGATGTATCAAACCATGCAGATGAATTAAATAATTTTCCATAGTGCCTAGTTTGTGACCATTCTTGAGTAGGTTCCATTGATGTCCGCAACTGCCATGCTTGCATAAACTTGTCTTTGTTTCGAGGAGAAATTGTGTATGCACCACTTGGCGTTTGTATCACCAATGAATGATGAACATCAGCTGTCGTGCAAAACATCACATCATCCCAACGCCATATCCACCAATTGGGCATGCGGATTCCAAACAATTTTCTAGCGGGCAAGGAAACTGACTCGGCAGGAATAATCGTAATGATGTTTCTAAATGGAATGTATTGTACATAAGTTCCTAAGTGAATAGCAATACCGTTACGGTTTAACGTATATTTTAGTTGAAAGAGTGTGATAGCCCGATAAATAAAATATCCACCTAGTGCCATCATAAAAAAAGAGGCTAATCCCGACCAAAACACAGAACTTGAAATGGGCAATGAAAAAAGATATACAGCAAGCCAAACACCCATCCCTAATAAAATACACCCCAAAATGAGTATAAAGCGACTACCATTGTGAGGTGTTGCTTGAAATATTACACCTGAATCTTTTGCCATAAGTCCTCTAATTGCCATTTTTTCAATGGTTCAAATAGGTCGTGGGCGGTCATGTGTAATGAAATTGGAGTGATTGATATGAGGTTATTTCTGACAGCCCATGCATCAGTACCTTCCTGTAGTGTTCCTACATGAGGAGTTCCTGCAAACCAAAAATAATCATGCCCGTTAGGGTCTTGACGGCATATTAATCTGTCATCGTAAAATACGCGGTTTCCTAAAGTGGTAATACACACTCCTTCAATTTCTGACCAACTGCATGCAGGAAAATTTATATTTAGAAATGTTCTGGGCGGAAGACCATTTTCTAACACACATTTTGCTACTTGGGCAGAAAATTTGCCATGATGAGTGAGGTCATCATCAGGAGACCAATCTACTTTTGAAAAAGCCAAAGAATGTACGTCATGAAATATACTTTCCAATACAGCGGCAACAGTGCCTGAATAAAAAATGTCATAGCCTAAATTTGCCCCCAAATTAATGCCTGATACCACCAAATCGGGGCACTTCTCAACCACTCCCAAGATGGCTAAGGCAACACAATCAGGCGGGGCAGCAGTTGATTTATAGGCTAAAGAACCATCCTGCCAGGTTATAGGCTCAGCTCGCATAATTGTTTGTAATGTTTTTGGATGCCCTGAAGCAGACCAATTACGGTCGGGGGCAAAAATAATTGTATCTGCGATTGTATCCAAAGCAACTTTTAAGGGATGTAATGCTGGCGATTGAATACCATCATCATTTGTAATTAAAATTAGCATGTTATTAATCCATTCTATAAAAATTTGTAACGCAACCGTTCACTTTCCTTGTTCCGATGAATGAGCATGGTAACAAGAACAGATGAATAATTGCAGTGTACTATAAACCAACCAAATAATCAATTTGAGTTCAAGATATTCGACAGTAAAGAATCTGCCCTAGAACAAATGAAAACACAGGTTGATTTTCAAAATAGATAGTGGTGAAAAAGTGTCAATACTTTACTTGATGATAGGGAATAATATCCATAACCTAGGGCAGGGCTGTTCAATGCTATTTTTTGACAAGATAACTTGGAGGGTCAAAGCTTGCTTTGACATGAAAAAGCGAGCTTTTTCGCTCCATTACCTCTAATCGCTTTAAACGCAAAAGGGCAAGTTCAAGGCTTGTTAGTCTTGAACTTACCCGATTATCTGTAGTCAAAGCAAGCTTTGACCCTCCTACCAATTGCCTCTACTTGATGACAATTGGTAAATAAATTGTACTTGCCTTAGATAAAGCGGTAGTGCTAAATATAGATGTTACTGATACAGTTGCGTCACCTGCAGAGGTGATTTTAACGGTCGCTACATCAATATCATCTTCATTTGCCGTTTCAGGTATGGTTATGTTGATTTTGAAAGCTAGATTTTCATTGATACCTAATGGACCAATTGCAATTGGCAACATTAATGTACCTTCTGCTCCAACAAGTGTTGTGTTCCAATCGTTTCCTGAAGCATCTATTGTGTAGCTATCAGTGATATTTCCTGTATTGGTAATGGAAACATTATAATCTACACTTGAACCAACAAAACCTTGCATGGTAGTTCTATCAGAACTAAGGTCGAATGAATAGACTGGCATAATTGCTCTTGTCTTCAATTCAACTGTGGCAACGGCTTGTCTGTCATGGATAGAATAGGCTTCGACTGTTGCCGTATCTAACTCATCTTGACTTGCCGAGTCAGGGATTGTTATTCCAATCTCGACTATGCTACCTTCACCAACTCCAAGTAATACCGAACTTGGTTTACGGTTGGTTTCCCAATTACTACCTGTTATATTGATATTAAATGTATCGGTAACGTTGCCGCTGTTGGTGATATGTATGGTGTAAGTTACGGTATTACCAACATAATCAGCAAGTTCTGTCACATCAGCGTTTAGGGTTACATCGTAAGTTGGAACGCTACCAACAGCTAGGGCGTATTGACCTTCTTTATTGAGACTGACTCTTGCTTGCCAGATTCCCAATTCGGCACGAGGTATAATAGTCGTTGCATTGCCAGTTGCTTCGTTTTGTTCGTAAGTAGTTTCTTCTCCTGATGGATCGGTCAGGATTAAGTCACCACCACTAGCTGCGAATACAAGTGAACCACCCGTTTCGTTATGTATGTCAGATACCCTATCTGACATGTATGGACTAGAAGTCCGTACATTGTTGGTGGTGTTTCTATGCCAATAAATCAATGGTGGGCTGATATCACCTTCGTTAGCCACACCATATATATCCATAAAGACACTAGCCCCCACGCTTGACAATATGTCATACACGTCCTCAATAGGTATGGGAATAATTGTTTCAGGTAATGGTGATGTGTAGAAGGTTCCGTTACCATCTTCATTGATGTACAAAATATAAGCGTAGCTATATTCTGTTAGGTTATGAATACCACTGTAATCAATGGTGAAGCTACTATCGGCATCGGTTGTTCGAGAGCCAATATCTGGATTATCACCGGGGGTAACTACCACGCCAGCTAAAATAACTTCATTATTTGCTCCTAAGGTATCACTCACTGTTTTCATGAAATAGGCAGAGAAGAAGCCATCATGATGACTTAACACTGCACTTGTGTATACATCATTGCCTCGAATGAGACTAAATGAGTGCAATGCATTAGGTCGCCCGTAGCCATTTACAATATCATAGCTAAGATTAGCTTGCAAGATAGGAACAGGTGCTTTTAAGGTGAAAGCATGTCCATTTTCATTGATGTGATTGACTGACACAAAGTCGCCACCTTTAAGATTAGCGTCGCCGCTAAAGTCGGCTAAGTATGTACCTATGTCATTCTCAGTTCTAGTGATTGGTTCACTAGATTGGACAGCTGGTTGACGGTAGACACCACCAGCATATACATATAATCTTCCCTCAACTGGAGCCTTGCCTGCCACAGTATCATTAACACTATTAGCATGAGCTGTTATGTAGGAAACAGTTGTTGAGAAGGTAGAGCCATAATTGCCTCCATCACCTGTTTTGACCACTATTTGCTGATATGGTTCGATAAAGACTGGCTCACCATCTTCGTCCACAAATTGGATGATGGTAGAATAAGCATAACATTCACAGGGATCAGAAGATGACCCTGTTTTGATGTTGGCAGTTTCTACAGCGAGCTCATTACCACTGGTATCAAGCAGGCGAGCCTCAACTGGATAACCAGATTCAGTAAGAGCGTAAAGAGTGTTACTATAGACATAAGCACTAAGCATTGGGTATGCCCATGGTAGGTAGGTATAATGCCCGAAAGCATCTTGGTAATAAATATAACCTGTCCTACCAGGAGACAAGTCACAATCAGCGACCCAACGACCATCATGTCCGATTTCCACTGAAGACATGTTACAACCTTCAATATAAATGTAAGGCGAGCCATTGGTTGGAGCAGTACCATATAATGTACCTGCTTCACGGTTGATATTAGCTGTCAAATCTGCTACTGTCATGCTAACCTACCAGCTATTACATCAACAATATCACCATTTTCCAAGCCAATAGGATTGTCATTTTGGTCAGCAAAGATAGCACGAAATTCACCATAAGTATCAACGATAGAATAAGATGTGGCGATAACATTACCTTCACGTTTCCTTGACAAAAACGTTCATCCTCATCATAGCATGTTGTCCAACGGGCTTTTAATTTCGAACTGTCGGGTTGGGCTTCCATGAATTTCTGATGTATCCAATGTCCCATGTCATTTTGATAGCGTAGATAAACTTCGGTGTCAATGTCATTAAACTCAACTTCAAGTCCCATGTCATTTTGATAGCGTAGATAAACTTCGGTGTCAATGTCATTAAACTCAACTTCAAAGAAACCGTCATCATCAGACTCAACGGTATAATCTTCGTTGTCATCGTATAATTCAAAGACGACATCAGCTGGGGCTGTTCCTGAAATGACATCAGTTTCGATATTGAAGGTCGCTTCAAAACGAGGTACGGTCATGGCAATGTCGTCTGTGCTTTGAATTAACAATTCATCATTACCGAGAATGTCAACAGGGTTTTCAAAAATATCTTTTAACAGGAATGCATAATAACCATTAAAGTTTGCTCTCGTTTGTAGGTTGACCACTTCGGAGTCAGCTCGATTTAAGATTAAATCAACCTTAGCATAAGCCGCCGTGAAGCCGACTAGATAATTATCAGCCACGTAATCCCATCTATCTGAACCGCTACCACGAACATAAACAATAGGTTCTGTGCCAAACACATGAATGACATTAAATTCAGGGTTGATATATTTAACATATGCTTGTTCACCTGCTGTAATATCTTCAGCGGTTGCACTAGCATCGGCTGACCAATTGCCATTCTCATCGGGAGTGACTGTTTCATCAAAAGCACCAATGCTCACACCAAGCAACTCATCACTTGGTCCCGTGCCGCTCAATGTATCATCAGTAGCATTGACCTCTACTGTCAGGTCATTCACTTCTAAAGTGAGAACAGTTGTGTTTGTCATGGAACTTGTAAATTCAAAGATGATACTGTCGCCACCTTGTACAGTACGATTTTGTCCTGTTTCATCGATGAAGAAGATGTTAAAGGCATTATCGGCACCTGTATGGTCTGTATCTGTGCCTTTGATATTACCTTCATTGTCTAGCAAAGTAGCCATGACACGGCTATCAATTTGAGGAGCATATCCCAAAGCCCTATAGTCGTGGATTATGGTTTCGACTTGTGGACCTGCCTTAAATTCTATGTAAATGGTATGGTTGTCAGGATTGAGATATTCAACATTGATTACATCACCAGGGCGAATATCAACGAATCCCATGAAGTCAACACTAAATTCGCCATTCTCATCGGTCAGAGCCGATTTGCTGGCACCATTTGCTGTAACGTTGAGCAAAGTATTAGTTAGCCCATAACCCATGACCATTTCAGTATCAACGTCAGCCCAGCCACTTAAGGACGGTACGGTCACGCTGATGGATTCGTCAGTCTCTACGATAACCACATCACCTTCCTCAATAAAAATAGGAGTACCAATGTTATCGTAAAATTCGTTTATGTTAAAGTAGCTACCAGCATTTGCTTCTGCATAAGCAACTGCCTTAATGGTATCACTATGCTTGATAGTTACAGTAACAGGAACATCATTGACAGTTAAAACTCCTTCTACGAATTGCCCATTCTTTTCAATGGTCAGTTTTGACTCATCATAATAGGCATAAAAATCATCGTAGATATAATTGTTATCAATATCAATGTAGCGTAAATGTCCATGTGCTCCTTCATTCCAATTCAAATCAACTTGGTTGTTGTTTGAATCAGCGTAATAATAAAATGGATTGGTCGCGGTGAAAACATCGTTATCATCGGGGATAACATGCTTGCCATAACTATCACGATAGGTAGCATAAGGCCACAAAGCTAGAGTTCGGGTGGCATAAACTGTAGTAGTTACAACAGTAACATCAGCACTGCCATGCAACTCATTATTTTCATGGTCAGAGTAAACATCAAAGGTGGGCAGAGTGATGGTTGTAGTAAATCCATCTAGGACGGCTTGTACGGTGTCGCCCGCCTCAATATTCTCATCAAGGTAAATAGCAACATAATTCCATGAATAATCACTACTGATAAATTCATCTTTGAGATTACCATTACCATCTATTAAGGTAATGAGCAAGTCATGCTCTCCATAAACTGGTGCGGTAATACCTACATAGTTATCACCTTCATAACCATTATAATCACCTCGTAAATTTAGAGTAGCCGGTCCAGTCTCAATTGATTCTTCAGCCGCCTCAAACATGTAGTAGACACGATTGCCATCATCGTCAAAATAAAGCAGATGCCCTACATCACCGAACTGAATATTTACATCAGTAGTTTGCCAATCATCGTAGTAATATCCATAAGGATTGGTGATATTAAACGTACCATCAACAGCACTTGGGAAAACGTTGGTGAATGGCTCGCTGGCATAATCATGCAGTGACACGGGCCAAATAGTCAAAGCATTAGTAATCGGTTCATTATAAATTAACCCTGCTGTTCCTTCATTAATGACCGTAACTGTAGCCGTTCCTGAAATAATATCGTTTTCAGGGTCAACTGTCACCTCAATATCGGGAACAGTAACAACACTTGTTTTGCCATTAAATGTTGCTTCAACAGTGTCGCCTGCTTCAATATCAATGTGGTCGCCGTAGGTATTGACGAAATAGCCAATGTATGTATTGCATGCTTGTGCATTGGCTATTGTAGCTTTAACATCTGTACCACTTTTTAAGGTGATAGAGCCAAGACTACATGTCGGCACATAAACTTCAACATAGCTTTCAGTCCCGTAGCCATTATAATATAGTCCACCTCTCACGCGAATGATGGGGTCATCGGCTTCAGTGGTAAAATTATCGTAGACATAATGCCCTTCATTATTGATGTATCGCAAGTGACCAACATCACCTGGATTAATGTCTAAAGTACTGGTGAACCAAAAATATCCATAGTCATAAGTATCGGTATATGGGTTCTGACCATACTCATAATAATAAAATGGATTATCCGCCGTAAAATTACCTAAGTTATCAGGCGAAACCATTTTCAGCGGATTATAATAATAATTTGTATTATCATAATCGGTATTAGCCCAAATTGTCAAAGTCTTAGTCATGCCATAAGTTGCAGTGTAAGGCATTAAATTTGTCATGACACTAGCATCAGTGTTACCTGTAACTTCGTCATCTGTAACGTTTGAGAAAACATCATCAAAGTTAGGCACAGTAATTGTAACGATTGCAATATCACTGAATTTCACTTCAACTAAATCACTACCTTCAACCATGACAGGATTACCGTAAATGTCTTGGAGGTAAACACCAAAATATTGGTCAGCAGTATATTCGGTAGCTAATAATTGTCCATCTCGTTTGAGACGAATAGTTGTAATCTCTCCATCCATTGGTGCGATACCACCAACGTAATTATCGGCTTTATACTTACCTTCGGAGCCACGCACAACTACAATTGGAGCCCGAGCAAAAAGATATACTATGTCACCTATTTCATTGTAGTAGCGGATGAAAAATTCATCACCCGAATTTATATTTCCGATGCTATCAACCGTGTACATGCCATCTTCATCTGTGCTAGAGTATGTGTATTCGTCATTGTTGCTGTTGTACACATACAAATTAGGCAAAATAACTTCATCTTCGGTAATAAGCCCAGTGCTAACCAAATTCGGCGGGGCAATACCTGGCTCATGACTAAACCTACCGTAGCAACCTCAACTATATCGCCAGGTTCTACTGTAACAGAATTACCATAAATATCGTCTAAGCTACCATTAAAATAACCATCACTATCGGATTCAGTGTTATAATCGCCTCTTACCACGTCTCCTGACATGACAGTGACGGTGACGGTGGTGTTCGACTCGACATGACCAAAGGCATAACTACTGTTAGAACGAACTTCCATGTAATTAGCCCGATAATCATAATAAACTTGGTTACCATCATCATCGTAATATCTAATCGTACCACCGCTGTTACTCCACAAATCAAGTGTAGCAATAGCATCTTCACCACTTTCATCGGTGTAAGTGTAGCTGAAATCGGTACTATACTGACCATTTTCATCAGTTGCCACAAATTTATCTTCCTGTCTTGAGGAATCAGGAGTGTGCACATCCAAACCATGCACTGACAACTGTAAGTATGGAGGTTGTGGATTTTCGGGGTCACTTGGCAAACTCATGTTTGCCGAGGCTAATCCTGAAACTGTATCAGCTAGACGGTCAATACTTCCTGAAAGCTCAGGAATAGTTAAGGTTGTGGACATGTCAATTGCAGGCACATGAGCAGACAACACATCTCCTGTGTCATAGGCAAGACTATAACAACTAACATCTCCACAATCCCAATTACCAGCATCTAAATAAAAGTAACCATTTGAGTTACTCGTTGCTATAGCTGTGGCTTTGGTGATGCCATCACTATCTTTTAAGACCAGTTCAACAGTGGCATTGATAGTGGTGTCACCATCCAAATATAAATCGGCATCTTTTGTAACATTAACTGTTGGTTTTCGTTTGAGTGCCGCAGACAAATCGGAATAAGCATGCTCATCACTATTCTGTCCATAAGCATGTAACTGTAATACAGTATAACTATCTTCTTCGGCATCGGCGGGAATATCAATTTCAACGCCAACCATAAAAGACTCACCATGTTCTAAAGTAACGGTATAAAAATCTGTGATTTCATCACCGTTATCATCATACAAACGATAATCCCACTCAGTACCATAATCGAAAGACAAACTTAATTCAAATATATCAGAGATACCAAGTTCATTTTGCAAAACAACTTGGTATTGCAAAGTATCGCCTTTTTCACCATACTGGGTTTCTTCTTCAGGTTGCCATGCTAAGTTTGGATAATCGAACAAGATTGCCAATTCATCACTTGGAATGCCTAATGTATCGGTAATTTCACCGCCATTATAAGCATACGTCAACCCATAACCATATTGTTCAATTCCAACTGTGGAACTGTTGGCGGCATCATTACTTACCTCTTGATATTGGATAATGATGTTACCAGTTTCAAACAAAATGGCTTCAAATGTACCTGCTAAAGAACCATTAATATCACGATAATCATCATACTGAACCACAAAACATGCTCCATCATCATGAGAATGTGGGCACACTTCATAAGTGTGGAAGTAAGTAATATCCGTATTATCGGGATTTAAATCGCTCCATAATAGAGCAATGAGATAATTGGGATAATTATAGTCAGGTAGATATTGGTTATAGCTATCTGATAAAGAAGATGAATAGAATCCAATTAACCCATTTGAGCCAATGTATATATAACTGTATGTTGACCCATAAAATGGGAAGGACATACCCATGTAGTAATTGCCAGAATAGTCATCATTTCCCATAGTGAATGAATATGCACCAGTTCCTTCCAATTCAATCCATTCATACGCTATCCCATCGGGTTCTGTACTATCAGTATACAAATAGCCATAACCATCAGGACCACCCTCATCTCTAGGATTGTGCAGAGTTGGTGTTCCAATATCTTCCTCTTCCTCGTTTCGCAAATCGGCACGAAGTCCTTTTCGTAGTACGGATAGCGTGTCCTCATTGTATGGAAGCACTTGGGCAACATCTGCCCGTTTAATAAATTTGCTTACATTTACCAATGAAGTCACACGAAATGCCTTTACATCAGAAAGGTATTCAAAATCAGCTAAGTAACCGTGCAGTTCAGCACGGTCATGACCATCCGCCACAACAAGCATTACCTCCTGTTGGAGTCCCAAACTAGCGTTTTGGGGGTCGGGCGGGTTAGCCAAACTCGGCACTGTTACTACTGCTAGTAGCGATAGTGCCATAACCAACATAAAAACTATACTAAAAATCTTAGATAGTACTTTAACTTTATACATATTTACTCCGGTGTGCGGTATAGAGACCGCGCCTCCTTCTTGCATAACTTTGTAATTAGAGTGGAACCCAGTAATGCATTAGCTTTAGCTATTGCACTCCTTTTCATTTTGCTGGGATTTAAAGAACCGTAACTATTTGTGCGGTATAGAAACCGCACTTACTAAAATTTTAGGTAATGTCTTACTATCGTATACATCTGCTCCTTACATGACTATAAATAAAAATTAGAAAACATGAAACAATTAAATCTGATTTATTCTACATGTAGTGTCCATAATAATCAAATATTTAATTGTGAAATGAATTATGTGCTGATTTGTCCAAGATGGCAAATACTGGAAAATGAAAAGGAATGCAAAAGACTGGAGCATCAAAGCTTGCTTTGACATGAAAAAGCAAGCTTTTTCGCTCCAGCGTCAGATGGTATTCTAAACTTATGTTGTCAACGCATGCACTAATTTTTGTAGATGAAATTTGTGTTTTAGGGTTGTGTGTATTATTATGGTCAAGTTAAAAATATTTACTGAAAAAGGAATTTTATGAACAGTTCACGAAAAATCATTATTGGTTTATTTATACTTGGACTCTCACTTCTTGCAATTGTGGGAGCATACTTTTTTTATTCTTCTTCAACATCAACTGTAGAGAATCCAATAGCAAATGAAGAAACACCCATACTAGAGGAACATGCGGAAACACCCCAAACCGATATTTCTGATGAATCAGTCTCACTAGAGGAGCATTATCAGAAAGGAGAAGCGGCTTATGTTAATAGGGATTTGGTGACAATCATAACCGAAATGAACCATGTTTTAGAAATTGACCCCAATCATGCTAATGCTTATGTATATTGTGGTTATGCTCGTTTATATCTTGGGGAATATGAGGAGGCACTTACTAATTTAAATAAGGCTATCCAAATTGAGCCTGCCTATGTCAATGCGTATTATAATCGTGGAGTGGTTTATTTTTACCAACAAAAATATAATGAGGCGATTGCTGATTTTAACAAAGTCGTTGAATTAGACCCAAATAACTTAAACGCCTACTATTGGAGAGGACTGGCTTACAAGATGGTTGGTGATAATGACATGGCAAGTGCAGGTTTTGAGTATTATCTTGAATTTGGTTCTGACCCAACCTGGTGGGAACAGGCTAGATTAGAATTGGCTACCCTCAAGGGAGATGTTGCATATCCGCCAAATGAAGTTTCACCACATGACACACTAGAATTTGCTTTTCAAAATGGTGATTATGAAATGGTCATAGCTGAATCAACATCGTTCATTGAAGATAATCCTGATGATACAGTGTTGTATAATTATCAAGGCTGGGCGTTATTAAATTTGGGAAGGTATGAAGAAGCTCAGCATGATTTTGATAAAATGATTGAAATTGATTCGGAGTCTGCGGTTGGTTACAGTAATCGAGGTTTTGCATATGTGAAATCAGGGGAGCGTGATAAAGCTTTGTCTGATTATGATAAGGCGACAGAACTTGAACCCAATTTGGCAGATGCGTTCTATTGGCGAGGATATATTTATTATTATCAAGGTGAGACTGATAAATCAATTGAGAATTTTGAACGGTATCTTGAATTAAGTAGTGATTCGCAAGGGTTATTTCATGCACAATCGTTTTTGGAGATTTTGGGGAGTACGCCTGATGCGCTGCCAGATGACATGGCTCAACGTTATGATGTGGGCGATACTGCCTTAGATGAAGGCAACTATGAAATTGCTATTGCGGCGATGAGTGATGTTATTGAACACAATCCACTTATTGCGGATGCTTATTACAAACGTGGTAATGCCTATTTAGAATTACAGGAATCGGATGAGACTGCATTGTTAAATGCACTTTCTGATTTTAATCAAGCAATTGAACTCAAGCCGATGATGGTTGAAGCATATTATTCTCGTGGTTTGGTTTATGCACAAACAGGTGGTTTTCGTGATGCTATCAGCGATTTTAATTATGTTATTGAATTAGACCCTGATTTCGCAGATGCCTATCATCAACGCAGTCAAATTTATGTCAATATCAGCCTAAACAATTATGAACATGCTATGGGTAATTATGAGAAAGTGCTTGAGTTGGACCCTGAATATTATGAGGAAGTTGGCTACATGCTTGAGCCAATCGAGATAGAGCCTTTGGAATATGAAGAACCTGTGATTATTAACACGCCTACCCCCATGCCAACAGAAGAAGAACCTGCTGAAGAAGAGTCTAGCACAAATGAAGAGGTTTTGCCCAATACGCCAACACCTGAAAATCTAGCTACTCCTGAAGGAGTTATACTTACTGAAACGCTAATTATCACAGAAACAGAAAGTACATTTAGGTATGTGGATTCACCTGTTTTGGTTAATCCTGCCAACAATGAGGAATTTTTGGGGCAGGAAGCTATTATTAACCTTGAATGGCAATGGACAGATGGGCTAGATGAAAGCGAATATTATTTCATCAATGCTGATTTTACAGGACAGGAATGTGATGGGACATGGTCATATTTTCGCTGGACAAAAGAAACAAGTCTCATAGTAGATAATTGGTTGTTTGAACAAATTTGTCCCTCCCAGCGATTGATTGAATGGACAGTTTATATCAAAGAACCTGAATCAACAGATATGGAAAATTGGCAAGAGCGAGATGAAGGAACGCAATTAAGTCCAATAGGTTCAACCAAAATATTTGAATGGCGATTGTAATGTTAAAAAACATTTTGACATTTTTGCCAGATATTTTATTTCATGGTATTATGCAATACATTTTGCTAGGTTTTAGATTTGTAGTATTATATGGTTTAGATGCTATTTTGCTAAAAACCTAGTTTTGTAGTATTGTTTTACAAGTTATGTATTATGTGAAGGAGGTAGTATATTAGCAAAAGCTAAGTAAAATTTCTATCAATCGTTTAGTAATTAGTAAGTAGTTTATTATTTAATAGGTTTCTAAATGTACAAACAAGTTTTCGATGAAGTTTTACATTATAAGAAACATTTTTCTCTTTACATATTTATATTGAACAAATATGATATGTTTTTATATAACTTTGAGGAAGGTATATGCAACGGCAAATTTTTTCTCAGTTAAAATTTTCTAGAATGGGTAAGTATATTGCAACATTACTTACCTTGCTATTAGTTGCCACTTTCTTGTCAAGTGCATCGTTAGCACGACCTGCGGCTGATGCTCAACCTGCGGTCATTACTATACCTGCCAATGGTACAGTGCAGTTTGCTATAAACGGTCACTGTCTGCACTATGGGTTACCTTTTCCTGGGGCAGTAATGGATCCAGTTGGCTTGACAAGCAATGAAGTACGAGTGGCAATCGCTTATAGTGCGGCTCAAGGTTATAATGTAAATAACCTAGAGCAGATTCAACGAGCGGTATGGTACCTTACTGACGATATCCCTTTGGATCCTCAAGCGGATGCGATTGCGCTAGGTATTGTTAATTATGCTCGTAGTGGGATACAGCCTACTGATGTGGGCTTAGATACCCCTTCTATAGTGGATGTGATTAATAACGGTGCTGTTTCTGTTAGCATGAGCGATTTTCGTAATATTTCATCTTCGCCCTATTTTGGGGTAGGAACACTGACAATCAGTAATTTAACTGCCCAGGACTTAACAATTCACTTTCCTTATGGAGTACGTTTTAAGGATCCGTATAATGTTGGTGTGCAGGACATGGGGATATTTCCAGTATCTCTTCCATCTTTGGTTCCTCCTACGCCAGTTTTTGTTGTTCCTCAACCTGTCGTAATAGAAGGTGCAACAGGAGCACAAGGATTACAGGGTCCTCCAGGTATCGCCGGTTCAATCGGCCCTCCTGGTCCGTCCGGCCCTCCTGGTCCGTCCGGCCCTCCTGGTCCGTCCGGTCCTCCTGGTCCATCCGGACCTCCTGGTGATACCGGTGCAATCGGCCCTCCTGGTCCATCCGGACCTCCTGGTGATACCGGTGCAATCGGTCCTCCTGGTCCATCCGGACCTCCTGGTGATACCGGTGCAATCGGTCCTCCTGGTCCATCCGGCCCTCCTGGTCCGTCCGGCCCTCCTGGTGATACCGGTGCAATCGGCCCTCCTGGTCCGTCCGGCCCTCCTGGT
>NBMH01000029.1 GCA_002084875.1 Anaerolineaceae bacterium 4572_78
CCGACCGAGCTTACACTAGGTTCGGATGAAATTGGAGTCGTTCAGCTTTGGGTGGATGTACCAGGTAATTTTCCTCCGTCTCCTGATGGTGAAGTCGCCGACACAACAATTATAACCGCCACATCGCTCCAGGCTCAGGCAATCTTAGACACGAATGTTCGAACTAACATCGTGGATGAAATAGCGGTTAGTACCATCATAGATTTTGAGGTCGAGACCGAAACGCCAAGGTCCCAATTTGGTGACCCCGTCCATTCTAATACCACCGTTCCCGAATGATACCGAGCGGTTCACCTTAGAAGTTGGTCAAAGCGGTAATGCCGAAATATCCATAGTCTCGATAGCACGTATCCCCGACTGGTTAGCTGGCAACATCACCGATACATATTTCATAGTTGCGAAATCCGCTCCCGAAGAAATCAACCAGAGTTATCCCAAAAGTAAAATCCCGATAGAAGAATCTGATTTTGCAGAAGCAGGGATAGGCATACGTACTGGCACCCGTTATATCAGTACCAATGGAAATGATGGGGATAAAGGCGGTGAGGATATCAAATGGAATAACTGTACCAATCCAACCGCTCCCGCATGCCACACCATCGAACATGCACTCAACCAAGCTCAAGCAGGCGACGAGATTCGGATGGCAAGTGGGCTGTATTCCGAGCCAATCACATTGACAAAATCAAGTCAAGTCTCAACCTACACTCTCTATCTCAACAAATCGCAAACTATCCGCGGCGGTTATACTACTAATAACTGGAATCAAGCTGACCCAATTGCGAACCCGACAATCCTCTCAGGACTAAACACACATGGGGTCGCATACATAACAGGCACAATTGCCGTCACACTGGACGGGCTCCATCTTACAAACGGAGTCCCCGCCTCTGTGGGAGGAGCGATTTTTAACAACAGCAACAGCCTGCACCTAAATGCTGTTTCCATGTATGCCAATACTGGTTCTGCTCTTTATCATGAAAGAGGCGAACTTACATTACAAAATAGCACAATCTACACCAACACTGGCGGCGGAGTTTATATCGCCCCAGAAAGTTCTGCTGATATCTATAACAATACCTTTTATGAAAACAGTTCTGTGGGCGATGGCTCGGCAATAAATCATGAAGGAACTTATGCAGAAATAGCAAACAATATTTTCCAAGCAAACAGCGACTCCGTCATAGCGGATACGGGTGGCTTTTTATCCATAGATAACAACTTGTATTTTGAAAATATTGCAATCGGAGATAACCCAATTGAAGCTGACCCAACGTTGGTTGATGTTGACGGGGGCGATTTCCATATCAGTCGCGGTTCACCTGCGGAGGAGGTCGGGTTGATGTTGGAAGGTGTCAATCAAGACTTTGAGCATGAAGACCGCAACTCTATATTTGCCAAGCAAGACTCAGACAGTTCGGCATGGTATGATATTGGAGCAGATGAACGGTTGCGTCTGCCCGATGTCAAAATTGAAGCCATGACGAAAACAATCGTGACCGTATCGGATTTTGATTATGAGGTTAGCTATACCTACTTGGTCACAAACGATGGCGAGCTTACAGAAGAATTTGAAATAGATTATGCGACCACTTACGGATGGGAATGGACTGAAACTCCATTTAATACCACAGAATTAGCGGAAGGAGAAAGTGAGCTGATAACATTGGAAGTCATGACAGGCGAGCCTGGTAGTGGGGGATTGATAGACATAGCAACAATCACCGCAACATCGATATTAAGTCCAGCATTTTTTGCCAGAGCAGTCAACACAACAACCGTTGAACAGAGTCTCGGAGTAGAGTTTGCCCCTGATAACGAAAAATTGGCACCGCGACCGTTCATGCAGATAACCTATACCCATATCTTAACCAACACAGGGAACGGACCCGATGAATTTAGTTTCATGCAAACGAGTAGCTTACCCACATTCACAGTCTCATTACCGCCGAATATCAAACTCGATTCGATATTGACCGATGAAAATTTTAGCAGTACAGTGGTGATAACGGTGAATGTACCCAGCTTAGCGGGCGGCTTACAAAATGTAACCCTCGTGACGGCTACATCAGTAACAAGTTCTGCCATCCATGCTACAGCGGTCAACACGACCAGCGTTCGCCGACCTCCAAAAATCGAGTTTATCTCGGATGAAGCATTTACAGCATTGACGAATACAGTCGTAAGTTATCAACATTATCTGACCAATCGTGGGGATGATGAAGATACGATTTCACTCAGTTACCACTCAAGTGCGTCATGGTTGGTGATGACTGGCTTGTTGAGTGAAGTAACATTGCAACCCGATGAGATGGTTCAAGTTGATATTTCAGTTTTTGTCCCTCCAACAGCCGCCCTGACAGATACCGACATCACAATAATTACAGCAACATCAGGTCTGGATTCTAGTGTGTCAGAACGGGTGATAGATTTAACATCTGTAACGGATGAAATAAATGCCGATGTGAAGATTGAACCAATTGCTCAAAACCAATCTCAGATACCAGGTGAAACGGTTACTTATTTCCATGACGTAATCAATGAAGGGAACGTTGACGACACTTATGATGTTATCATCACATCTAGTGAGGATTGGCTAAACGGGGCTGCCTATTTCAGTACCGAATTACTTGCTCCAAATGCTCGCAGTAAAATAACAGTAACACTTACTATTCCGAATGATGCCATCGGAGACATGGTGGATACAACTATCATAACCGCTACTTCCAAACTTACCTCAGAGGTCTTGGCCGAAGCGATAGACACTACCACCGTGTCACAAATTGTGGGAGTAACCTTGAGTGAAAATCCAGCATTCATAGGCTTATTAGGAACAACCGTGCCATACCAACACACCTTAACCAATTTAGGAAATAGTACAGATACCTTTAGCTTAACGGTAGCTTCGAGTCTCGATTGGGATGTCCAAGCAAGCGTTGATGCTCCAGTGAGCTTAGCTCCACATGAAAGTACAACAGTTGAAGTGCTAGTTACCATACCCGCAACGGCGGCTGTCAACATTACCGATGAAACGACTTTAACAGCGACTTCATCGAATGACCCAGTAGTTTTTGCAACGGCAGTAAACACGACCATTTCGACAGATACGCACGTAATAGCTGTCAGCTTAACGACGGTTGGCGACCATGTGCGAGCAGTCAAGCCAGCTGAAACGACAATTTATACTTACACCTTACATAATTCAGGGAATGGGCAAGATACGTTTACGGTGACGGCAACAACTGACGAGGCAAGCTGGCAAATTTCCCCCACAGAACCGCTCATAAAAATTCTCAATCTAAATGAGACTATCAAAATTACGGTGGCTATACATGTGCCAGTCTCGGTTAATCCCACCATGGTAGCCACTACAAAAGTAACGGCAACATCGGCAACAGACCCCGCCATCTCGGATTCGGCTACGAGTGTAACCAGCGTATATTATGATAACCCCATAGAAGTGGGACTGACCTTGAGTGAAAATGAGCCATTCCATGCTTTGGAAGGAACAACTGTGCCTTATGAACATAACTTGACAAATACAGGAAATCTGACTGATACATTTGACCTAATCATAAACAGTAGTGCGGGTTGGGATGTAGTCATGGAGCCAATCGGTTCTGTAACTTTAGCGTCTTTGGCGAGTACAAACCTGACCGTTTTCGTCCCAGTGCCTTATGGAACAACGGGGAATACCACCGATGAAACGACCATCACAGCTCGGTCACATAACGACCCGAGCATGTATGCATCAGCAACCAATACGACCATCCCGACCAACACCCAAATTATCAGTTTCAGTTTGACTCCAGCTACAGATAGTCAAGATATTTCTCCAGGAGAAACCATTACTTATACTCACATGCTGAAAAACAATGGGAATGTTTCGGATAATTACACCATAACAGTAATGACCACCCCTTCCGATTGGCAAATCTTACCCAACGCTTCGTATACCTTAGCCCTCGAAATTCAGGAAAGCATGCCAATAACTGTGGAAATTCAGGCTCCTGATGTTTTGGATGATACACCAGTTACTACAATTATCACAGTTACATCATTCAAAAATCCCTCCCTCCTAGCCACAGCTATCGACACCACCCTCCCACCGACGATTGATGTGGGGGTCGAATTAGAACCCGATAATTCCTTTACGAGTTTAGCAGGCGAAACAATAAAATACAATCATGTCTTGACAAACACTGGAGCCTCGCAAGATACATACACCATGACTGTTGTTTCTAGCCAAGATTGGACTGTTGAATTAGAAGTGCCTTCGGATTCAACGATGGTAGTTCCTGCTGGACAAAGTCGAGAAGTGAGTTTATCTGTATCGATTCCTGAAGATGCTTTACCAAACGTCCAAGATATAACCACAGTTCAAGCAACATCTCAGCAGTCTCCGAACACATTCGACACCGCAACAAATACCACCATAGTTACCGATGTATTGCAAGTGGCATTAGGCTTAACCCCGACTAGCACCCATAAAACAGCTATCACGGGCGAATCCGTAACTTATGAGCATGTCCTAAAAAATCGAGGCAACAGCACAGATATTGTTTCATACAGCGTCACCAGTAGTGAAAATTGGTTATTCCTGATGCAACCGCCGTTAACTGAAACACTTAATCCGAATGAAGAAACAACAGTGAGAATTATGCTAAAAGTACCGAGCCAGATATTGACCACAACGGTTGACACTTCAATTATCACGATATCTTCATCGATTGACACTGATGTATTTATCAGTGCCTTTGATTATACCACTATTTTGATTACATCTACAGTTGGCACACCGACCCCAACAGGAACAATAACAGGCACAATTGTAATAACAACACCAACGCCAACCGCAACCCCGTTTTCAGGCAAAGGGCAAATTTATCTACCGATAATCTTGAAAAATATACTAGCAACCGCGACTCCAACACCAACAAGTTCATCCGATATTCCGACAAATACACCAACAAGCTCATCCGATATTCCGACAAGTACGCCAACAAATACTTCTGATATCCCGACAAGTACACCGACAAGCTCATCAGATATTCCGACAAATACACCGACAAGCTCATCAGATATTCCGACAAGTACGCCGACAAGTTCATCCGATATTCCGACAAGTACGCCGACAAGTTCATCCGATATTCCGACAAGTACACCGACAAATCCTTCGAATATTCCGACAAGTACACCGATACCTCAACTCACCAGTTCTCCAACTCCAGTTGTAGTAGGTGTTGACCTGATAGTAACAGAAATTAGAGTTGAGCCCGCCATGCCAGTTGCGGGTCAAGCAGTAACTGTTTATGTCACCATCAAAAATCAAGGTTCGGATGACATGACTTATGGCAACAATTTCTATCTTGATTTTTACGTAGACATGGAGCCGTTAATTACATTACCTGGTCAACTTTCGTGGGGAGTGCAAGCAAGCGATTTCAAAGCAGGGACAACTAAAACATACAATGCCAACTATCAGTTTACACAAGGCAACCATAACCTTTATGCGTTAGTGGATACCGATAACATCGTCATCGAAACTTATGAAACAAACAACAAATTTGGTCCCATCATGCTTGGCGTTGCTCAAGGTCGGCTTCAAGAACCGATAAAATCCACATACACAGAACCAGGCATACGCCGCCCAACGCCGACTCCCAACCTGACAGGTTTTTAAAAACCTGTCAGGTCTAACCCAAGTAGGGGGCGTACAGCCGTACGCCCCCTATTATTAACTTGTCAGGTCTAACCCAATGGATACAACCAAAACACATGACAAATTTTTTGATAGTTATTTCCTACTATCCTGGTGCCTCACAATCTTTGCCATAGCCCCGCTCTTTTATCCTGGTTACTTTCAGACACACAGCGGATTTATTCCATTGTGGAGCATTCATAATCTTAAGGACAACTTGACCGAATTTACATGGCTTCCCCTTCACATCGAATTTCAAATGTGGCGTAGCGATGGACTACTGCCATATTATCTGGCATCATTATTACCGATGTCACCACTCAACGCCATGAAAACAATATTGGCAATTGGCATCTTAGCTGGGAATAGTGGCATGTATTTGTGGACAAAAAGCTGGTTCGGACAAAAGGGAGCAGTAGTTTCAGCGATGGTCTATACATATAGTCCGTTTATATTGGCAACAATCTATGTGCGAGGAGCATATAGTGAACTATTTTTTTGGGGACTATTGCCATGGGCAATTTTTTACACCATCCCGTTAGTTGCCCCATTCCCCTCTCCCTCTGGGAGGGGGGCTAGGTGGGAGGGCAAAGTCGCTCACTCTGGGATAGGGGATGGAACTGCAAAAATCCTAATAGCCATGCTAACTTGGCTAAGCTTAGGCTTATGCAATTTAGGTTTGAGTGTAGTAGCATTGATGATTTTGCTACTGATACAACTTAGCTTTCATCGTCCACAAGCCCTCCGCCTCATCAGTTCTGCCGTAGTGGGTTTGAGCGGGGCAATACTTATCACAACTTTTGTTGTTCCTGAGTTCCTCCCATCACTCACCAACCACTCCGACCATCTGCTATATCCCGCACAATTTTTCTCTGCCTTTTGGGGACATGGTATAAGTCGGGTCGGATGGAATGATGGCATGTCATTCAGCTATGGATTGCCTGCCATCGGATTGACTATATTTGCCATGTATCTTTGGGGTGGACGACATGTCAAAGCAAGCTTTGACCCTCCAGGCTTGCCTTTAATATTCCTAAGCATAGCAGTAATTATCACCATGCTTTTAATGCCACTGTCTAGTTGGTTATGGCAAATCTTCCCGTTTGATTATATCTTGACCTACCCTTGGCAGTTACTTGGTTTTAGCACTTTAGCTTTAGCTGTCATGAGTGGGATGTGTTTACGGCTAGATGAACGATTATCTCAATTGCCAATGTTTGGCTCAATTTTAATTATTATCGTACTGGCAATGTACCCAAATTTGGAACCGAAATTTATTCAAGCACCTCTCCCAGAAAAGCCAACGGCAATTTATCATAACGCCGAAGCCCCCAAAACCCCCGCACTCTTACTCTTGTTAGATTACGAGTTTTTAGTGGATAATCCCACCTTAAACGAAATAGAATTAGCTCCTTACGATGAGCCGCAAGAATTATTCATTCCGTATGAACCCATAGTGAGCGGGAGTGCAAAATCCTTTTCGCATGATATTATTTATTTACGGGTGCATTGGCAACCCGTCGAGTTGCTCGAAAAATCATACACAGTTTTTGCCCATCTAGTTTCGGAGGATGGGCAATTGATTACCCAAGTGGATACGGTGCCGCAAGCATACAAATACCCAACAACAGATTGGATACCAGGAGAAATTGTCGAGGACATGTACCGTTTTCGTCTGCCAAAAAGTTCAGCAAAACCACATCAAGTTTGGCTAGGATTATACGACAGCGAAACGTTAATTCGTCTAGCAGTTTTCGGAGATAATGAAGGCAGAGCGAAGTTAGGACTTAGTGAATAAGTCGCAAATACACCTTCCATGCGGCAGGCATATTTCCCGAAGCAACCAAATAATCTACTCGTGGTATTTTGGGTTCCCAGCGAAGCGACATTCCGATTTCATGTGGAGTATGGTTACCCTTTCGTTGATTACATTGTGGACACGCACAAACTGTGTTTCCCCATGTACTTTTTCCACCTCGACTTCGGGGAATAATATGGTCTACCGTAAAATCTTTTGCCGCTATGACTTTACCATGATGTCTCACTCCTGCTTGGATACCACAATAGGCACAACAGTACTCATCTCGACGCAACACATTTTGACGCGTCCACCTCATCCCTCGACGAGGAACATTAATATACCGTCGTAAACGAAGAACCACAGGAACACAAAATTCATTAGCTATTCCCTTAATCACAAAACTTTCTTCGCTTGCTCGGTCTACTCGGTCGCGTATCATCAAAGATACAGCTCGGCGTTGCGGAATAACTGATAATGGCTCATAACTAGCATTTAGTAATAATACGGAAGTCATAATCTTTATTTTCAAAAAACTTTTTAGAAATCCAATTGACGTAAAATTGGATTTTTAGGCTTTGGTACACAAATCCGAATAAATGAAATTCACCATGTAAGACAATGTAACATAAAATACTCGTTTTGTCAAGAAATTACTAAACTTGTTTAACTTCCATGTTAGACTCCCTTTTTTGAAGACTTTGCAAGAATGTTTTATAATGTGATTATTAACAACTAAAAATTTATCTGTAAGGAGGTAAGCCGTTTTCCTTCCCCGATAGGATGGTAGGTTCCACGGCTGATTTCTATGAAGATTACATTCTGGGGGGTACGTGGTTCTATTCCTTCTCCACTTAGACCCCAACTAATAAAAGAAAAAATATGTGATGCAATTATCAATTTACCTGATATTGATACCAAAAATCCACAGGCAGTACAAAACTATGTCAATAGTTTACCGCACCTTTTAGCTGGTACGGCTGGCGGTAATACAACATGTGTTCATCTCCAACTTGGTAATGAGACTGTTATTATTGATGCTGGTTCAGGGATTCGAGAGTTAGGACTTCAATTGATGAAGGGACCTTGTGGGCGTGGTGAAGGAGTTATACATTTTCTCTTTACTCATCCCCATTGGGACCATATTCAAGGTTTTCCTTTCTTCGTGCCTGCTTTTATACCGGGTAATCGTTTGATTATCCATTGTTTTCATGACATGAAAAGAGCCTTGACCGCCCAACAGGAATCACTCTTTTTCCCCGTACCTTTAATTTATATGCAAGCTAAACGCGAGTTTGATATACTAAAAGTAGGGCAACCGTTTAATATTGGTGACGTACAAATAAACACCATTAAAAACCAACATCCAGGTGATGCCTATTCTTACCGATTTGATAACGGGCATTCAATATTTGTGTTCGCCAGCGACTCCGAATATAAACACCTAGCAGAATCGACCCTTCGCCCTTATTTGGATTTCTTTGAGGGAGCAGATGTTCTAGTCTTTGATGCCCAATATACCCAACGCGAGGCATGGGAAAAAATAGACTGGGGACATAGTTCGTCATTAATTGGAGCAGATATGGCTCGGCGGGCACGAGTGAAAAAATTGGTGCTTTTTCATCATGACCCGACTTATACTGATTACGATTTAATGCAAATCCAAGCGAATACGATAAAATATCAAGAGACACAGGGTCCGAGTCCACAAGTTTGCCAAGTGCTTGTTGCTTATGAAGGCATGACCTTTGACTTAACACAGCCTGGTGATGTCGAGTTAGATATTATGCCCGATTCACGAGCCGCTATCTTAACTCCCACCAGTATTTTCGATGAACGAGGGATTCCAGATTTAGAAGCCCAATTGAAAAAACTAGAGGAACATGGGTGGCCCCCATTGCTTATTGTTAATCTTGACCAAGTTAAAACTTTGACCATGGCGGGGTTGCGTGCTTTAATTTCGCTTCGGCACGAGCGTGAAGGAACTGACCTTCTTCTAGCTGGTCCATCAGATAGCATTCAAAAAATTATCACTTTAGCAGGATTCGCCAACTTCTTTACCATTTATCCTTCCGTTCAAACCGCACTATCCACCATGCAATCCCGTACCAATTTAATCGGGCGTACCATTGAAGGACGATATCAGATAAAAGAGAAAATCAGTTTGGGGAGATTGGGGATGGTCTATAAAGCCCGTGACATTCATACCGAAGACATGGTAGCTTTTAAAGAGTTTTCCCCCGCCTTTAGTGCCGAGGCGATAGATAAATTTTTAAGTCAGGCTCGCAAATTAAAATCCCTTAACCATCCACATGTGGTTAAAGTTTTTGATTGTGGCTCTACAGACACCTTAGCATACATCGCCGAAGAATATGTCGAAAGCACAAATTTGCATAAGGTCTTAACAGAACGTGAACAAACACCACTTCCAATTGAGCAATCATTAGACATTGCCGTGAAAATGGCAAAGGCACTTGAATATGCTCATAGAGAAGGCGTAGTGCATGGCGACCTAACTACGCGAAATGTGCTTATCGGCGAAAGCGTGAAAGTAACCGATTTTGGGCAATTCCGTTTAGAAGAAGGGCAATCTCTACTTGAAAAACCGCTCATTTTCTTAACGGCACGTTATGTCGCACCCGAACAAATCAAAGGAAAATCGATTGATAATCGCACAGATTTGTACTCATTTGGTGCAATTTTGTACGAAATATTTTCTGGACATCCTATCTTTAGTGGTTCAGATGTTGAAATTTTGCAAGCTCATCTTACTCAAATTCCACAATCCCCTAGTACATTTAATCCCGCCATTACTTCCCCTTTGGAACATATCATCTTAAAACTTTTGGCAAAATCACCTGAAGACCGTTATCATTCCATCGAACAAGTTCGACATAATTTGAGCAGTTTATTAATGGGAGGCTCAACCAAAAAAAAGTTCTTAATTAGTAGCCCTCAACAACAAAAAACATTAATCGGGCGTAATGTTGCTTTGAAAACTGTTCTTAAACATTGGGATTTAGCACAGCAAGGTCGAGGGCAACTCGTTTTTATCACTGGTGAAACAGGCATTGGCAAAACCCGTTTCCTCCAAGAAATAATTACTCACACTGAAGCAGATGCTGTTTTGATGGGACGGTGCTATCCCGTAGGCATGAATCCGCCTTATCAGCTATTTATTGACATTATACAAACTTACTTCTCTACTGTCACGCTTGAACATCATGAGACGGAAGTAAGTCAGCTTTTAGATAGAATGGCGGCGTTTGTACCTGAAATTCACAACATACTGCCAAATCTGTCCGAAGTCCGCCACTCCACATCAACAAATGAGAATCAAATTAACCCGCTTGCTGATATGCCAAGTTTGAGCCAATACTTAAAACAGGCTATTCAAAACCAAGTTTGGTTGTTCATTTTAGATGATTTGCAATGGGCTGACCAAAGTAGCTTGCAACTTTTACAATACCTTGCCGAGCAATGTCATAATCTACCTTTATTAATTGTTGCCTCATACACCAATACAAATCTTGAAAACGCTACCGATAAAACCAAACCTTTCATGACTTTCTTACGACATCTACACGAACATATCCAACATGAACTGGTTTCCCTTGCTCCTCTTAACCTAGTTGAAGTCAAACAAATGTTGCTGACTATGTGGGCAACAGAAACTCCCATGCCATTGGTAGAGGCATTACATAATCATGCTAATGGTAATCCATTGTATGTGGAAGCCATTGCCAAAAACTTGATAGCTGAAAAGTATGTAACTTTGAAAGAAGAAGGTAAATGGCATTTTGATGCAGTTGATAAAATTCGTTTCCCGCGTTCTGTTCAGGAGGCAATTTTCCAACGCATCTATAACTTTGATAACACCATGCAAGATTTGTTGTATCAGGCGGCTGTTATGGGCAACATGTTCAAAGTTGAAGACTTAAAGACTGTCTGTCAATGTGTAAAAGAGGGCGTATTTGAAACATTGGACATGGCACTTGAGGAACAGTTAATTGAGAAAGCACATAACGGTATCTTCTTACAATTTGGTCATACCGAAGTCCGTGATATACTTTATGACGATTTAAGCCGCATGCACCGCCAAAATCTTCATAAACATGTTGGGGAAACATTGGAAACATGCTATCATCATGACCACAAATCGGTCGTAGAACAACTCGCACATCATTTTCAGGAATCGGATGAAATCGAAAAGGCGTTCACCTATAGTGTTCAATCGGCTCAACGAGCCGAATCGGTTTATGCCAGTATATCAGCATTGACATGGTATTCGCAGGCAGTGGATATATTTCATCGGCTCGACTTACCTCCTTCGGAAAGAGAACAACTTTTTGACCTGCTCCTAGCCCGTGAGGAAATCTATTCGCGGCTTGGCTCACGCGACCAGCAAACTGTTGACTTGGCTACATTATCTATTTTGGCTCAACGCATGCAGGCACCGTCAAAGCAAGGGATTGCTCACAACAGATATGCTCGGTATTATCGTTTGGTGAATAATTATTCTTTAGCACAAACGCATGCCGATTTAGCCTCCGAGTTGGGCAACAGAATTCACAACCCGACCATTGAAGGAGAAAGCCTTATTCATTTGTCCTACATTGCTCGGGCAAGTGGCAATATTCAAGAGGCTCGTCAGTATTTAGACACGGCTTATGCCATGCTGAAAAAGACTGATGATAAAGAAAATCAAGCACGAGTACATGTTGGACTAGGCTTGCTTTATGCTTTGTTAAATAATTATGAGCAAGCTAAGCTATACTTGCAACAGGCATTACTCCTCTATCGTTCAATTGGCAATCGTTCAGGAGAGGTTCAATGTTTATCATGTTTTGGTCAGATAGCTTATGAATTGGGAAATTATGTCGAGGCAAATAACTACTATCAACTTGTCTTGACCATGAGCCGTATCATTAATGAACGACTTGCCGAAGCCATCACCCTTGATAATTTAAGTTTGAATGCTCTCGCTTTGGGCAACTATAAACAAGCAAAAACATACATAGAGATGGCATTGCCCATGTATCATGAGATTGATTATCAAATTGGTGTGGCTAAAGTACAGCAAACATTGGGGGCTATTTATTATGAAGTTGGGGCATATCAAATGAGTTATGAGAATATCATGGAAGCCCTGACGATTTTTAAGAATTTATCGGACCAACTGCACCATGCTGAGACGCAAATTATTTTAGCCTTAGCTTTGGAAGGCTTAGAAAACACATCAGCCGCAGAAATGACATCGCTGGTGTAAAATATCCCATCCATTTTTATCTGACTGCTCATGAAGTTTTATTAGCAAACAACATGCCTGACATAGCTAAAAACATGTTGAAGGATGGCTATATCTTTTTGCAAAAACGTTCTGCTCAAATTAGCAATGAACATCTGCGAGAAACATTTTTAGGTGTAATTCATAATGCAGAGTTACTGGCAATGTATCATGAAAAGCAAACTGATTAGGAACGTCAAAGCTTGCTTTGACAGTCAAGACAAGAAAGGTTTTATGAAAATGTTACTCTATGACTACTGGGATACATATCACGATGGTGTTTTTTCAAATATTCCTTGAATATTAAAACAACATGAGACATACCATCAAAATAATCCTCAAAAAACCCAACCTGATTTAATTCGGGAGGGTAAGCATAACGTTCACCATCTTTACCATACTCTGTTTCCCAATTATTGGGTTCTGTGTTATCTATGATACTAAATAGTTCAGGAGAATATAAATAAGGCAAACCTCTATCATTAAGAATACGAAAATAATCTGCTTCAATACCGATTGCGTAAAAGTAAACCGAAGTTTGGCATAACTCACTTGCCAAAGGACGGGGTAGAGGGCTGGTTGCACCCGTGTAAGCAAACTGTTGATTAATGTCTATGCATGTCAATAGTTTTCTACAGAATTGTGACCTGATGTATGTGTTAATGTAGTGAACAATAAATTTCATGTGATTTGGATGAATCGAAAAGGAGGAAATACTATAAAAACAAAAGCACCTCGTAATAGGACACTAACCATTCTTGAAGAGGAAAAAGATGAGATTATGCAACAAACTATTAAGTTAGAGTCTATGTCCTCTGTGTGCGATATAGAAAATAAATTGATACATCAAGATTTGTTCGCATGTATGGACTTTCTGCCCTGCGATTTTGTAGATTTAATGATAATTGACCCTCCATATAACCTAAGCAAAAAGTTTGGTAATAGCAAATTTTCAAAAACATCATCAGAAGAATACGAACATTGGCTTGAATCTTGGTTGCCAAAAATTAGAAAATGCTTAAAAAATAATGCCTCTATTTATGTTTGTTGTGATTGGCAATCATCAAAGCCTGTTCAAACTGTTCTTGAAAAGCATTTTATTATCAGAAACAGAATCACTTGGGAAAGGGAGAAAGGACGTGGTGCAAAAACAAATTGGAAAAATTCTTCAGAAGATATTTGGTTTTGTACTGTATCAAATAATTATTATTATAATACTGAAGCGGTAAAGTTAAAAAGAAAGGTCATTGCACCTTACCGTGATTCATCTGGTAAACCCAAAGATTGGGAAGAAACAGATACTGGAAATTATCGTCTCACACACCCATCTAATCTGTGGACAGATATTTCAATCCCATTTTGGTCTATGCATGAAAACACAGAGCATCCAACACAAAAACCTGAAAAGCTAATTGCTAAGTTAATTATGGCAAGTTCAAAGCATGGAGATTTTATTTTTGACCCATTTTTTGGGTCAGGAACCACATGTGTAGTAGCAAAAAAATTGAACAGGCATTTTTGTGGCGTTGAACAAGAAACCGAGTATTGTCAAATGGCAGTAAAACGGCTCAACAATGCGGAAGTCGATAGTAGTATACAGGGATATCATGACGGTTGCTTCTGGGAAAGAAATAGTCTTGCTGACCAAAACAAATCAAATCACAATGTTAAAAGGAATGTTAAAACATCCCAACAACCAACACTTTTTAAAAGAACTATGCAATGAAAAGCAATATATTTGATTAAGACAACCGCAAGGATAATGTGAAAACTAGACTATATCGTAATTGTGTAGTAAAATGCTAATGTACCTTAAATGAATTATAGTGTAAACGGAGAAATGTATTTATGGGAAGTGCAGTCCTTTTTTTATGGATTATTGCTGGATTTGCTATTGTAGTTGTAATTGGAATGGTAATTGCTGTTGTTGTTATATTGATGCAGGCTGAACCAGATGAACAAAGTAAATCTAAGGCAACGGCGGAACAATTAGCGGAACAGGCTGCAGCGGAATCTGTTGCTAGCCAGACAAAACCTGCTACAAAACAAACTACTTATCGTGCAGGTGTAGTTTTACATGCTATTGAGGATGATAAACCTGTAGTTGTCTTTACCAGTGAATTTTCGGGTGCCGAAGCTGCTACCATTGAAGCCGAAACTACCTATGGGCACATGGAACTCCATATTGCTAAAGGAACGGCTAAGGTGCAATGGGAAGAAGAAGCACTTGGTGAACTTGAATTTGAAAAACAACGTATCATTACCCCTAGCGGTCAATTGCTTGGTAGCTTGCAACGCCCTAGTTATAAAACTCATAGAAGTAATGATATAAAGTCGTACCCCATTGATTTTTTTGGGCAAAAGGCGGCAGATGTTACAACTATTGTTACTGCCACCAGCACCTTAAAATGGTTTGGGGCAGAAGATGAAGGAAAGAATGCTCCTGCTTTACAAAATCTAAACAGTGAAGAATTGGAGGATGAGGAAACATTGTTTTTAATAGGAGCAGTGCTATTAGAATTTGGTTTTTTTGACGTAATGCAAACATAATTACGTTCTTAGTTCACATAGGAGTCAACTAATGCGAAGTGGTAACCCCGTTTTAAGTGATAATGTATTTTTTGATGTGCAGTCAAGCACTGATACAATGACAATTGAAGGAACGGTATTTAAAACTGGCATACTTATTATTTTGGCAACTATTTCCGCATCTTATGTATGGAGTTTGTTTTATGCGGAACAATCGGTTCAAGGTTGGATGATGGGCGGCGTATTTGGTGGGCTTATCGTAGCGATGGTCACCATTTTCAAAAAGGAATGGTCTCCATTTACTGCTCCCGTTTATGCTTTGCTTGAAGGATTGTTCATCGGCGGATTCTCCGCATTGGTTCAAAGTCAATTTCCCAATATTCCCATCGTTATTCAAGCTATTGCCCTGACGTTTGGTGTAACCCTTTCATTACTCGTTGCCTACATGTCAGGTCTTATCAAGGCAACAGAAAATTTTAAGTTGGGGATTGTCGCCGCTACAGGTGGCATTTTTATCATTTACTTTGCCACATTTATCCTTAGCTTTTTTGGCATAAATGTACCATACATCCATGAGGGTGGTTTGATAGGTATTGCATTTAGTCTATTCGTTGTGGTTATCGCCGCCTTGAATTTAGTGCTTGATTTTGATTTCATTGAAAACGGCTCAAAGTATGGCTCACCAAAATACATGGAATGGTACGGTGCCTTTGGCTTAATGGTTACGTTGGTTTGGTTATATATCGAAATTTTGCGATTGCTAGTAAAGATTTATTCCAGTGATGACTAGGCTTGAATAAGATAAATTGGAGCGAAAAAGCATGCTTTTTCGTTCACCGTTTACTCCCCCCACCCTAACCCTCCCCCAAAGGGAGAGGGGAAAACCCATCCTGTCCCATAGTAGGATAGGGAACACTTAGACTCCCCTTCTCCTTGTAGGAGAACCCACCAGCTTCTTTAGATGAAATAGCCACTGAAATTCGCGATGAATATCCCGAATTAGCCGACTTGCTAGAAAACCCTGAACTTGGTTCCGTATACAAAGATTTTTATCTAGCATATCAAACTGGTGGCAAAAATGCGGCAATCGCCCTAGCTAGACAACGAGGTATTTTAAACGACGACAATGAAATCGAAATGACCCTTGTGTTAGATACAGAAGATGCTTCAGATTTGGTAGCTGAACTGGAATCAGAAGGGGTAATTATCAAAGGACATTTTCGACATTTAGTCAATATCGCTGTTCCCGTTTCTGTTATCGAAGAACAGATGAATGATGATGAACCCAAATTGATTATGGAACGTTTGACCAATTCAGAACATGTCATTCGTATCGAATTTCCTCGCAAGGCTCGTATACAAGAAGGTGAACAAGAAGATGAAGAAGAAGGCATTAGAATTGGGCAAGGGGTCAATGTCACAATGGCAAGTCATTGGCATGCACAAGGAATTACTGGCAAGGGTGTGAAGGTGGGCATCCTTGATTTGGGATTTGGTGGCTACAAAAAACTGCTCGGTGAAGAACTACCTAAAAATGTGACCGTCAAGATTTTTGGGGATGATGACGATTTTAATGATGAAGTACATGGTGTAGCCTGTGCTGAGATTGTGCATGAGATGGCTCCCGAAGCTGAATTGTATCTGGTGTATTTTGACGGCACAGATGTGGCTATGGGACAAGCGATTGAATGGCTCATAAGCCAAGAAGTAGATATTATTTCCAATTCGACAGGAAGTACAGGGACAGAGCCAATGGATGGTACGGGCTTTACGGCTGAATTGGTAGACGAGGCTTATGAAGCAGGAATATTTTTTGCTAGTGCAGCAGGCAATTCTGCTATGGAACATTATCGAGGAAAATTTACGGACACTAACGGGGATAATCTGCATGACTTTGCTCCTAATAAGCAATTGCTTGCTTTTGGGCATGGGCTTCTGACACCAGTACGCATTGTGTTGTCTTGGGATGATTGGCAAAACGCTGACCAAGATTACGACATACATTTGTATAACCAAGAAGGAACACACCTGCAGTCATCGGATGATATTCAAAACGGTGGCAAAGGACAAACTCCTGTCGAATCTATCACTGATATTTCTTTATTTGCGACAGTACATTACATTACCATTGAAAATGCTGGGGGCAAAGCTAGAGGCGATAGCACATTTGACCTATTCATCGAACCAGCAGATATGGACCCAAATTTGATTGTTTCTAAACATAGTTTAGCTTCTCCATCTGATGCTAAGGGAGCATTTAGTATAGGAGCAGTGCATTGGTATGATGATATTCTCGAACATTATAGTTCACGAGGTCCAACCAGCGATGGACGAATAAAGCCTGATTTTTCTGCTCCATCCGTGGTGGATAGCACATCTTATGACACTAAAGCATTCAACGGCACATCTGCTGCCACGCCGCATGTAGCAGGGGCAGCGGCGTTAATCCTTCAAGCTTTTCCTAATTTCACACCCGATGATATAGGGCAGTTTATCAAAAATCGTTCTATTGATTTAGGAGATGAGGGTGCTGATAATGCTTTTGGTGTTGGGAGATTAAATTTAGGCTTATCCCCTGAAGATGCAACAATTTCAACCACTCCAGCACCATTACCAACATCATCCTTTGCTATTCATCCCACTTCCACTCCTCGCACGCCCAGCAAGCCAAGTAGAACACAACCAGGTGAGTTTTACTGGGTGATTAATGCCCTTATTTATTTAGGATTATGTTTGATATGTGTAGGCATTTTTATCATTCTGTTTATCTTGTTAGCTATAGTAATTGCTACGCAAGGGGCATGCTTAATTGTGGGCTGTTTGGGGATAACATGTATGGTTGTGATAGGGATTGTCCTAGCTGTTATAGGAAGTGTTTAGAAATAAAATGTAACCGTTCACCCCACCCCCAAAAGTTAGACATGCCAAAATGAAATTGATTATTTGCCAGTTTAGCCACTAATATGTTATACTTGATTTTTGTGAGTTCGTAAAACTCATGCAATTTATTTTATATCAATTTAATCTATTAAAATACAGCAATTCTATTTTTGGAAAACAAGAAAATTATCTTAAATTCTACATCAGGATTTGCTGATTAAAGTAAGGGAAAAATTTAAAGAATATGCAACAACAATCAATAACAGCTATGAAATCCCTACTTGAAGCAGGGGTTCATTTTGGACATCGAACTCCACGTTGGAATCCGAAGATGAAACAATACATCTTTACTCAACGGAATGGCATTCATATTATTGACCTCCAGCAAACGCTACAGTATCTTAATGAAGCCTGTAAAAAGGTGGTTGAGACTATTAAGCAAGGAGGAATCATTTTATTTGTAGGGACTAAAAAACAAGCTCAGGAGACCATCGCAGAAGAAGCTATCAAATGTAACATGCCTTATGTCAACCAGCGTTGGCTTGGTGGGACATTAACTAATTGGCGTACTATACGGCAACGTATTGAATATTTACTGCTATTAGAAAAACAAAAAGAGCGTGGTGAATTTGAACGTTTGGTCAAGAAGGAATCCTTACAAAGAGAAAAAGAAATAATTCGTTTGAATAAACGATTAGGTGGTTTGAAAGGGATGACTCGTTTACCAAACCTGCTGTTTGTCACCGATGTACGCCGAGAAATTATATCTGTTAAAGAAGCAAATATATTGGGGATACCTATCATAGCACTAGTTGATACTAATTGTGACCCCGACCCAATTGATTACATCATCCCTTCAAATGATGATGCAATTCGGGCTATTCGGCTCATTACCAGTAAGATGACAGAAGCTGTTTTAGAAGGACAAGCGATTCATGCCGTCGAAGAAGCAGAAGCAGAAGAAATGACGGTTAGCACTGATGAAGACATGTCTCGTTATCTCGGTCCAAGTACTATCGCAAAAATTAAGGCGGCTGAACAACAGGAACCCGAATACATCAAGACAGTTGAAAAAACTTGATGAATTCTAAGAGCCTGAATCATTCAATTTTTAATGTGATTGGGAGTTATGTGGTTCAAACCTATTTTTACGTTTTGTTACAATGTACATAACAAAAGATATTAGCCAAGTAAGTCAGGTGACAAGCCTGTGCGATGATGGAACAGCACATACTTGGGTTACATGCACTATGTAACTCCGATAACTTTTAAGATAACATGCACCATGGACATCTTGTCTGTGCCGTGTAGAAAAATATTAATACATAGGAGGAATAATTTTTTATGGCTATCACTCCAGCTATGGTTAAAGAATTACGTCAAGCTACAAATGCAGGTATTCTGGACTGTAAAAATGCACTTGTTGCTCATGATGGTGATTTCGACAAGGCTGTTGAACATTTACGTCAAAAAGGGTTGGCAAAGGCGGCAAAAAAGGCTTCTCGTGAAGCAAAAGAAGGGCTCGTAGCTCTTATTGTTAGTGACGAGGGAAGGCGAGCAAGCATGATAAAAGTGAATTGTGAAACCGACTTCGTTGTTCGAAATGAATATTTCACGGATTTAGTAGACAACCTTTTACAAAAAGTACATAGCAATTCAGATATTACGGATGTCAACTCACTTTTGGCAATGCCGTTTGATGACACTAACAAAACTGTTGACATGGCTATCCAAGAGGTTATTAGTAAATTCGGTGAAAATATTGTTATCGGTAATGTAGTTAAATATTATGTTGAAGGTAATGGTTTTGTTCATGGATATACCCACTTTGGTAATAAAATTGGTGTCATGGTTGAACTAGGAATCGAGAATGGTGAAACAGATTCTGATATTCTTAAGGAATTGGCAAATGATGTCGCTTTGCAAATTACTGCTATGGCACCTCTTTATTTGCGTTCAGAAGATGTTCCTTCTGAGATAATTGAGGGAGAACGTAGTATCTATCTAGCCCAATTGGCTGAAGATAAAAAACCTGACCATATAAAAGCACTTATTATTGATGGCAAATTGAAGAAGTATTATAAAGAACGATGTTTGCTAGAACAGCTTTTTGTCAAAGATGACAAAATGTCAGTCGGTAAATATGTTCAAAAAGTAAGTAAAGCGGTAGGAATACCGATTATTATTAAGCGTTTCACCCGTTTTCAATTAGGAAATTAGGGGGTTGGGAGTGTGAAATCTTTTTCGCACTCCTAGTTTCTAACTCTTATTAAAAAGTGAGTAATATGAAATATAACCGTATATTGTTGAAACTAGGTGGCGAAGCCTTAGGTATTCATAACGAAAGAGGAATTGACCCCAACGAGGCAAATGTACTGGCTCAAAAAATTAAATTGATTAAAGATTTAGATATTCAAATTGGGGTTGTTATTGGTGCGGGGAATTTATGGCGAGGCATGAAGGATGGAGCCGCTCGTGGCATGGATAGAACAACTGCTGACCATATCGGCATGTTGGCAACCGTTATGAATGCTCTAGCCTTAGCAGATGCTCTAAAACATTATGGCATTGAGACCCGAGTTCAAACTGCAATCGAAATGCGAGCTGTGGCTGAACCTTACATTCGTGGTAGGGCTATACGTCACATGCAAAAAGGACGAGTGGTTATCTTGGGGGCAGGTACAGGCAATCCTTTTTTTACCACAGATACAGCCGCCGCTTTACGTGCAGCCGAGATTGATGCCGAAGTACTTATCAAGGCAACCAAAGTTGATGGAGTGTACGATTGTGACCCTGTTGAAAATCCTAATGCAAAACGTATTGAGAGATTAACATACATTGAGGCTTTGAATTTAGGTGTCAAAGTAATGGATAACACTGCCCTGACGCTATGCATGGACAACCAAATGCCAATCATCGTTTTGAATCTATGGCATGAGAACAGTGTGGGGCATGCTGTTATGGGAAAGAAAGTCGGTACAATTATTTGTCCATAACACATGTAGAATGGACATCCTGTCTGTTCAGAGAGAAGCTACAAGATAACTTTAAGGAGGTAATGTACAAAATTTGATTTAAATAGTCAATCCTTGTACAAGGTATTATGATTAAAGAAGTTTTAACTGAATCTAAAAATAATATGCACCAAGCAATTGATTCTCTAAGCAATGACTTGGCTACCGTTCGTACTGGACGGGCATCTACTGCATTGGTGGAGAAATTGAAAGTAAAGTATTACGGAACATTGACCCCATTACAAAAACTTGCTTTTATTTCTGTTCCCGAATCTCAACTGATAGCTATCCGTCCTTATGACGTAGCAGCAATTAAGGATATAGAACGAGGTATCATGCAATCCAACTTGGGAATTACACCAAGTAATGATGGTAAGATTATCCGTTTGAAAGTGCCGCCATTAACAGAAGAACGTCGCAAGTCAATTGTTAAATCGGTTCATAAACGTGTTGAAGAAGCACGTATTTCAATTAGAAATCAGAGGCGTGATAGCATTGCCTACCTGCGTGATTTGGAAAAAGAAAAGATGATTACCGAAGATGACACGTATCTTGGCAAAGATAAGTTACAGGAACTAACAGACGAATGTATTGAAAAAGCGGACAAAATCGGTGATGCAAAAGAGTCCGAAATCATGTCCATTTAAGGATGATGGTGCTCCCCCGACTAGAAGTCGGTCGGGTTTTGCTGGTTTCCCAATTAACCAAAAAATCAGCAACCACTATTTAAGTATATCACTCCGTCCCATTAGAAATGGGGACGGGTAGGAAACTAGATTTAAGGCAAAAAGGAGGTAAGTCGTTTTCCTCTCCCACCAGAAGTCGTGGGATTCCAACGGCTGATTTCTATGACAATTTTATCGTCCCTATCAAAAACAGATGATACAGTATCATGGAATCCTCTTGAGCATGTTCCATACCATGTAGCTATTATCATGGACGGTAACGGTCGCTGGGCACGGACAAGAGGGCTTCCTCGTTCTATTGGGCATCGTCAAGGAGCAGAAAACTTACGGCGTATTCTGCAAGCCGCAGTAGACTTTAATGTGAAAATTCTGACGGTGTATGCTTTTTCTACCGAAAATTGGAAACGCCCTAGATCAGAAATTCGTGCCTTAATGCGAATTTTTGCCTATTATTTTGACCGTGAACTAGAAGGGTTGCACCAGAAAGGTGTTCAGCTACGGCATGTTGGACTAATTGAAGGTATCAACCACACAATTACTGCTAAAATCCACAAAGCAGTTAATAAAACAAAGAATAATAGCAAGATTATTTTTAATATCGCTTTTAACTACGGTGGTCGAGCTGAAATTGTCCATGCCGTTCAAAATATCATCAGGGATGGTATAAAACCTGACATGATTGACGAACAGTTAATTAGTCGCTATCTTTTTACACAAAATGCTCCTGACCCTGATTTAATCATTCGTACCAGCGGCGAGTTTCGGGTAAGTAACTTTTTGATTTGGCAGGGTGCTTATGCTGAATATCATGTCACTCCCACCTATTGGCCAGACTTTGACGAGCATGAGTTTTACAACGCATTGCAAACTTATGGGCAACGCCATCGGCGTTATGGGGGGATAGAATCAACGATTCCCGTTTTGGCATGACTAACAGAATATATCAAAATTAGATTTTTGACGGAGCAGGTGTTTCATTGCCCAGTCAAATGAGACAAGTTGGCAGGTTATGATAATACGTATCTATGTTAAAAAATGAGGTAGTCCTGCATAGAGAGGTGGCTAAAGAAGCATTGTAATGATGGACAAAATACAAAATAGCTCCGATGTGATTTGACAGTTTCTTTGAAAAGGATAAGGTCTTTCTCACTAGACGAGACACCCTTTGACGTAAGGTACAATTAAAGTGTTCTATTATTTGTTCTTTTTGTTGCCTACAAAAGACCACATTTCATCGCATTCTATGGTCAAACGCCTCTTTTTTTTATCGGCTACGTCAACCTTTTGTGGCACCTTATCATACACCCCATTGACATAGTTTTGTAGCCCGCGTTCTGAAACGCCGGCTACACGGGCAATGTGCCTGCGAGAGGGATTTTTTCTAATAGCAACTTGTCAATGAGTGCTTTCTGTTCATCTGAGACAGGCTTATTTTGTGGGTCTTTAACGAACTGCCGACCACATTGCTTACATATATATCTTTGTTTGCAATTATGTATATGTCCATTTTTGACAACTTCTTCACTTTGACATCTTGGACATTTATTTTGACATTTTTGATTTTCCATGCTTTCATTATACTTTGATTGTTTCTTTTTCGCAAATCATTATGTATACAGGATTACCACTTTCTTTATGTATTCTCATTGAGATACTGAGCAAATTCAGGCGAAATCAATTCGGCAATATTGCCATATATATCAGTTTTACTTATCTGATGTGGATAACATTTACCTAGTTCGCTATGCTCATGCAAATTCCACATAACACTGATATAAAATGGGAACAATTCATCAAAATTCACCCAATAAATATCATTGATAAGATAATAACGTTCCTGATAAGATAGGTCATCAATGACAACATTATTAAGGCGATTGGCATGGCGTTGCAAGGCTATCGAATACCTGCGTTCATAATCTTTTCTGATATGATGCATCACTTTCTCTACAATGTTTTGTGGTACATCATGATAGTAACCCAATAACACCTGTTTGAATGGATTATACATATCGTCCTCAAAAATACGTTCATGTGGAATATCATGAATATATCGTTTATTCAGTAAACGGCGTGGAATATAAGCCATGTAACTCGCTATGTCACGTATGTGTTGTAATGGTTTTGTGATTGCCGAACATTCTACAAGGGGTCTTGATGAATCCAAATCAGTGAAATAAGTCGCTTTATGTTGAGGGGAATAGATTAAATTAATAATACTTCCATTATGACGGTAATAACCAATCTCATGAAATTTTCGTAATGTTTGACCATATAAATAGGATATTTTCGCCCATGTAGCTAATGGTTTGTAGGCATGCTCTGGAACATTCAAACTGTCTGCCCATGTATCCAACACTTGAAATATCGGTTCATTCTTTGAAATAGTATCAGAGTGCATCCAGTTGTCAATGGCATCAACACGCAAGCAGTTATCCGTAGGTAAACCTGTCACAGTTACACAAAATGAAGTAGGTACGTTTCGTCCTATATCAAATGTCATATCTGCTTCATCATATTGATACAAACGAAGGGGAACTTGTGCGGGACATCCATGCATATTTAGCATACCAGAAATGAAAAACTCCATGATACCTCTATCTAAGGGCATCCCACCTATTGGAACGGGGGGGCTTGGCACTAAGGTAAATGTACCATCGGGTTTAAATCCGAGATGCAAAATACGGCGATAAAAAGGTACTGAAGAAGGTTTTATCTGTTCATTATGCTGATTGAATAAACCCACACCTTTGATTTTAACCGACTGAATGTGGATGTGTGAATTGTTCAGTGACACCGTTATCGGTTGAGTCAGTTTTAACCAAGCTGACCGCCCTAGCTTTGGAAAAAATGCGGGGCGTTTCCAGCCAACAATTTCTTCAATCATTTTAATATCTGCTGCTGCCAGTTTGGCATGCGGCGAGGCGGTGATTAATTTGTAATTTAACATCATTTTTCCCTTTTTGTCGATTTCATCCTTTGTGTATGTTTTTTGTAATAATGTTTCATGGTAGGTACTTCGTCCTGCACAAGTACAAAATCAACTCGGTAGATTACTTGTCCACCACCAATCAAATACAGAAAAGAAAATTCATCTTTGCGTTCTTTACGTTTCATAGACAGCAATTTGATACGAAATTCTACTGGCAAATCGGCAAACCATGGCTCCATAAATGTGGTACGATGGTCAATAATAAAATAATAAGCATCAATAAGTTCAGGATACAATTCCATCATTATAATAGCTATGCTTAAATACTGACTCCATTGGCACAACACAGCATTATTCAATATAGTGTATTCGTCCCGCAAACCCAGCCCTTTGCGAAACTTTTAGTAAAACGCTGGCATGGTATTCATCGGTGCTTGAGTCATAGTAAATACCATCGAATTCCATCCATGTTGAATTTATTTGCTGGCGAATCCGTCCCCTTCGTTCAATAAATACATCTTTAAACTTTTCATAATCCATAAACAATTTCATTTTAAACAATTCTCCTTACTACAAATAACTATATAATTATACTAAAAAATAAATACAAAACCTTATCATCAGTATTATACATTAAAACTAAAAATACAAATCGCCTGTGCATTTTTTATTTTAGAAAATCGTGGTACAATGTTGTTCAACTATTATTCATTTTATACTATCATTAACTTTTTGCAAAATATGCTGCATACTATTTTGAAATAAGATTTTCCTCATGAAAAGTTGCCCATCATGGCGACCAATATGGAGAAACACTAAATCATGAATCCAACAAAGCCTAGGCTCTTTGACCAAATTAGTCAAGCTTTGTTATTTGATGCGTTTAAATTTATGGAAAGTAGCGATAAATATCTTTTCGATGCAAACACCGTACAAAAGTAATCATGTCATTATCTTTCATACATTTATCCATTCAACAGGGCGAATACTTCACTACGGCTAACAGTTTCATCATTTTCGCCTTTTTTAATTGCATTGATAAGTGCTAAATCTTCAAGAACCTCTGTCATAAGGTCATAGAAAAAATCTCTTTGGTCATGTAAAACTTCAGAAAACACTTGTTTTAGTATATCTTTTAGCGTATATTGGTCAAGACTCGATATAGTCATAATAACCTCTCTAAACTATCGAAAAATAAGATACCTTGATTATACCACAAAACCATACCACCACCAAAGTCAAAACAAGGCAAATCAACTATGTCAGTCAATTTGCCATGCTCATTCCCAAATAACACTGTGTGCAATGGCGGGGCAGGCTACCAGTTAAATTGGAATAAAAGCCAGCTCCTGCCCTCGCCAGCCACGCCTTGTTATCTGGGTCTAATTTCAAATTCTAGTCTTGAACGATAGAAACAAATCTCAAACTCCATAAAGAAATTGGTTTGTCCTAGTATTAACGGTACATCATTACTTTTAACCCAAGCAAATACCAAACGAACAGGTTCAAAATCGTCTATTTTTGCGGTTACTGCTAATGGGATTGCATGCAAGTTTCCCAAATTGCCTGCCAATGGAATATTGGCTTTTTGATTGTTCCATGTTTCTCCAAGTTGAACGCCAACCTCATAAGGAAGCACATTAATAGTTGCCCCACTATCAACCAAACCTAAAACCTCAACGTGTTGATTATTACAATACAAAGACAAAGGTAAACGTGGCAAACTATCCAATTCACTTTGAGAAGAATCAATCACAGAATATTTGAATTTCATACCAATTATGTTTTAACCTCTGATATTTTCAATGTATCCATTAACATCTCCGCAATACCAAACATGTTATACGGCGTGTGTAAATAATAAACCTTGTGAGGTTCAAGAGGATATACAGATTCACTTTTATCCAGGTCTTCTGCCAAAATGCGAATCAACTTAACTTTATCAATGGATGATAATTGTTTGACAGATGGGATGATTTCATTTAAAGTTGTACTTTGTGACTTGTTATTCAATAATGGTACTGTTTCTACCTTTTCAGCAAAATGTATTTGCATCATTCACTCCATGATAAAATCAAAAAAACTAAACTAAACCCATTATACCACAAAACCACCACACCACCAAAATCAAAACAAGGCAAACCGACTATGTGAAGTTGGTTTGCCTTGTCAGCATGCAAAACTATAGAAGCGGGCTTGATTTGCTAACCTGAACAGAATCGGCTCCCGCCCTCGCCAGCCACGTCTTGTTATTCGATTAAAATATTTTGTGGTATATGCCCTGATTTTCAAGTTCTGTTATTTCATCATCTAATAATTTGAGAAGATTGTTATCTTGTAAATGTTTGTCAACATGACTTAATGCTTTTTGAGAAACATTACCGTACTTAAAAACACTAGCTAGATTTCCATTTAAACTTAATTCAATAATCACTTGCCATTTTTTATCCTTCCATTCAATTTCAATGGATGTTGAAGTACCAACATGTACCAATGCTGTATTGAACAAATTTTGTAAAGAAGTGATGAGTACATTTTGTGTTTTTTCGATATATTCCCAATTCTTTTTTTCTTTGTTTGATGGGACATATACATAATTACCTGCTAATATTTCTTTAAAACTGATGTGTTTTGTCGGTTTAGTTTGATGTTCTTTTTGCTGTATTTCTTTTATCATTTTTATGACTTGTTTTCGCATGGTCAGACCTCCACTATGGAATTGAAAAAACAGCTACAGGTACAGTATATTTCTTTTTATGTGCTTGCCGACGAGCGGCAACAAAATTAGGTTCATAATAAACAGTATTGACCATTTTGTAAGTATGATTGTAAAAAATGAGAACAGTGGGTCCAGTCCCTGCTAACCCAACATAAAGGTCATTGCCATGAGGACGGTGCGGATTGTACCACCATTCTGATACCTGTTTCATGTGAGTTCTTACAGCTACCTCATCTTTAGCATGATTAGGACGACCGTAAGCATGAGGATTGACTTTATAGTATTCTTCAATGCTCAAGACATTTGAGTAATAAATAGCAACTCCAACAAGAAGCAACTAAAACTACTAAATCAATAATTCGCCATTTTTTTGAATTGAATACAAATTTGCGTTTAAAAGTATCTGTAGCAATCATAAACCCATTATACCACAAAACCACACCACCACCAAAATCAAAACAAGGCAAATCAACTATGTGAGTCAGTTTGCCATGCTCATTCCCAAATAACACTAAGTGCTGGCGGGGCAGGCTAGCCAGCTAAACTGGAATCAAAGCCGGCTCCCGCCTTCGCCAGCCACATTTAGTTATTTGAGTAGTTTTGTATTTTCAATGTAGTCATCTAATATTACCACATCCATAATTTTGTTCAAACGTTTTAGTCTCTTATCGTTGCTTATCCAAACTGTTGCATTATGAACTATCCCTGTACTCACTTGTAAAGCGTCAGCAGGACGTAAATTGTATTCGGCTCTTAATTTAGCAGCCTGTCGAGCAATATCACGAGTCACATCAATCACTTGAAGATTAGGAAAATGAACAAGCAAAACTTCGTATTCTTGTGCTACATCAGGACGATTAATTTTTAACGGGTGTGTTATTAACTCCATAATAGCAACTGTCGAAATAATGCCGTGACATTTCCCTTGTTGCACATATTCCAAAATAATGCTAGTCAAAGGCTGGTATTGTGGATGGCTTTCAAGATGATAAATGAAAATAGACGTATCTAAAGCAATAACATCATGGTTAATTATTTGTTTTCTTAATAAGTCCATGCTTCCCGTTCCTTATCCAAATATTGGGTGGTGTTTATTCCTTGCCAAACATCTTGATGTAACCCTGATAGATATTGTACAAAGTTTTGTGGTTGCGGTAATAGAATTATCATGTTACCATGAATATCAATCAAAAGACGTTCACCTGCATGAATATTTAATTGTTTTCTTACCAAACTTGGAATAGCTATTTGATAACGGTTACTTATTTTTACACTTGTTGCACTAAGCATTTTTTACTCCTATAAAGCAAAAACAATAATTGCTTAGCATTATATCATTTTCATAAGAATTATACAATTTTAACTGATAATACTAAAACAAAGAAGACTAACTTACATGGTTAGTTTTCTTTGTTTTGTTTGTTGTTAGGTTCTATGTTTTAGCCTATTGGAATTAGACCAGTGGAGTATCTAAAACTGATGTTTCATAAATATCAGTAGTAGTATCACTACCAACAATAACACCAGTTTCAGGATCGAAAAAATAATCCACAGTTTCTTCAGTAGCTTTTTTGGCAACCTGTTCAGTTACTTTTGGGGCTGCCTTTTCCACAACTTTTT
>NBMH01000196.1 GCA_002084875.1 Anaerolineaceae bacterium 4572_78
GTGCCACCATTAACCCGACTAAACTTAAATGACGTTTTACAATTAATCAATCAGAAGAAATATTTTGTGTTGCATGCCCCGCGCCAGACAGGGAAAACATCATTTTTGTTGGCACTGATGGATTATCTGAATCAAGCGGGAGACTATCATGTGTTATATGTAAATGTAGAAATGGCACAAACAGCTCGCGAGGATGTGTACCATGGTATTCAAACTATTTTGAGTAGTATCGCTCAAATGGCGATGGATTACCTTGATGATTCATTCATCGAAGATATGTGGGGCGATACATTGGAAAAAAGTGGTTCCAATTCTTCTTTGAACCGTGTATTAACCATGTGGAGTAAACATAGTCAAAAACCAATCATATTATTCATTGATGAGATTGACTCGCTTGTGGGTGATACATTAATTTCAGTTTTGCGTCAATTGCGAGCAGGCTATACTCAACGCCCCACTCATTTCCCGCAAAGTATCTGCGTGTGGGAAGTTTTAACCAATCCGAAATTGAAACCCTGTATAATCAACATACCGTTGAAACAGGGCAAGTTTTTGAAGACGGTGTGCTTGATGTCATTTGGAATTTAACACAAGGACAACCATGGTTGGTCAATGCTTTGGGTTATGAAGTCACCTTTAAGCTAAAACATGAAGATGACCGTTCTATTCCCATTACTCAAGCCATGATTATGCAAGCAAAAGAAAACTTGATTTTACGACGGGAAACACATCTTGACCAGTTGGTTAGCTAATCGTATCTATCAAGAAGTGATACCACGTGAATTAACCTATAGTACCCAACTTACCATCACTCATCAACCAACCTGGTACATTCAAAAAGATGGTCAAATAAACATATCCAAACTGCTTACCGCTTTTCAGCAGTTTTTCCGTGAACATTCAGAACATTGGATAGAGCGATTTGATTACAAAGAAGCAGGTCCACAACTGCTATTACAAGCGTTCTTACAACGGATTGTCAATAGCGGTGGACGTGTTGAGCGGGAATATGGTTTAGGACGAAAACGAACCGATTTATTGATAATTTGGAATTATCATGATAAAATTCAACGCGTGGTGCTTGAATTGAAAATCTTACGCTCTTCATTAAAGAAGACCATGACAGAAGGATTGAAACAAACATGGGATTACATGGATAAGTGTGGTACTGATGATGGGCATTTAGTGATTTTCAATCGTGATAAAGATGTATCTTGGGATGATAAGATTTTTCAGCAGGATGCCATCTACCAAGATAAGAAAATTATGATTTGGGGGATGTAACCATTATTAAAAATAGTGACAGTAGCAATCAATTTGTCCTAATGGTTTCTTATTACTACCCACCTGTTGAACATGCAGGAACACGGCGAATTGGAAAATTTGTGAAGTATCTACCTGAATTTGGATTTTCACCTATTATTCTAACCACAAAGACACGTGGTATATTAGCTGATGATGCTGAGAATAGCATTTTTCGTGCTGATGACTTACTTGGTATTTTCAAACAAATCTATCGTAATTTTAGATTAAAAGATGTTCCTGTTGAACAACGAGCTAATATTGGTTTATTACCACCTAATAGCAAAATACAACAATGGAAAAATACACATCTTATCCCTGACCCTTATATTATTTGGTATCCTTTTGCTCGTTCATTAGGGTACAAAGTTCTAAAAAAGTATCCTATTCCAATTATTTATAGTACGTCTCCTCCAGAAACAAATCATTTAGTTGCCCTTAATTTAAAAAAGAAAACAGGTTTACCATGGGTGGCTGATTTTCGAGACGGATGGATGTTTGAACCATTGAGACCGATTCGTTTAACCTCAATATTTCGGAATAAAATTGAAGCAAAAATGGAGAAATCTGTTTTGCAAAATGCTGATAAAATCATTGTGGTGAATGATGTTTTTAGGCATGATTTGCATCATCGATTCCCTAATATTTCTCACAAAATCTCTGTGATTACCAACGGATATGATCAAGATGACTTTAAGAATATCAAACGCCAACGCAATGATACCAACACATTCCGCTTGGTATATACAGGTTCATTATCAGCTAGCAAGAAAGGCAGATCCATAAAAGGATTACTTGAAACTTTAGATAAGTTGGCTGAAAAGTCATTGGATATAATGAATAATTTGGAAATTATCTTGGTTGGCAATATTCTACCTGCTGAAGTACTGGCTATTCAATCAACAAGGGTTGGAAAGTTTTTTACATTTGTGGGGCAGGTGCCATATCAACAAGCATTGCAATATCAAATGGATGCCGATGTTTTACTTTTGGTTACAACACCAGCCCAACGTAGCATTTCAACCAGTAAATTATTTGAATATTTAGTGACAGGTAATCCAATTTTGGCATTGTCAGGTCAATCAGCCGCCTCTGAAATAGTTATGCGACTAAAAGCAGGTATCGTTGTTGAACCCAATAATCATGTTGAAATAGAACATGCTTTACAAATTTTTTATAAGCAGTGGCAATCCGACACACTGATTAAACAAATTAACAAGCAAGTTCATCAATTTGACCGCCGAAACTTGACTCAAAAGTTAGCAAATATCTTTGATATACTAATAACATAGTAAGGGTTTTATTAATGGAGATTTATAAACATGATAGAATTTTTATAAATTCTATGCCCAAAAGTGGTACACATCTTTTAAGCAAATCAATAGAATTATTAGGCTTTCATAACTTTTCATCTAGAAAAACAATTTTTCAAAAAATAATATGGCATCTAAGATTAGGACATCCGAAAGAGTTTGGCTATGAGGCGGTTAATCAAAATTGGTACAGATATTTCAAAAGTCAGATTTTATCCAATTCACATGATACTATTCCCCTTGATGTGACATCTCCTATTCTGGTTCCAATTGATATCGTTTCCCGATGGTTGAATAGTGTTCCTCAAAAAAGTTGTATACTTGGGCATGTGCCATGGTCACAAAATATGGATGATTTACTGAAAAAACATGGTTATAAACATATCATTATTGTTCGTGATCCAAGAGATGTATTTATTTCTTTTGTTAAGTTTGTCTCAAAACCACCGCATTCTTTAAGTAAAGACTTTCAAAGCCTTAGCCAAGAACAGCAAATGAACACAACGTTTTATGGTGGGTATATGCCAATAAGTAAACGAAATAATGTCGGACTTTCTAAAGCATTTCAATCTATTTTAGCATGGCAAAACTCTAGCAACTGCCTTATTGTAAAGTTTGAAGATTTAGTTGGTATAAAAGGTGGAGGAACACAACTAAAATAAAATCAAACTTTAGAGCAAATAGCCACTTATTTGGGAATTAAGGCAAATGATAGTATGATTGATAAAATTGCTCAAAATATATTCGACCCTCATTCACGCACTTTTAGAAAAGGTCAAATAGGCACTTGGCAAAGTGAATTACCTGATAAATACTTAAACATGATTAATCAAACATGTGAATCATTATTAATTTCTTTGGAATATCACATATAGGTTTCTATGGTACAAACAATTAAAAACAATCTTGCCCTTTATACTGCTTTTATCACTAGCTTTTTGATTAGTATAGGCGTTAATGTTATTAGTGTATTGCCACATGGCACATTAATATTTGGTATTGTAATCCTAGCTTTTTTTATTCTGCTAATATTTTCATTATATTTCAATCATATTGAAAAAATTTTAATCCTTATCGCCTTGTTTTTGCCAATTGAAAGTTTACCAGGAGCAAAAGAAGCGGGCTATAAAGATATAGATTTAACAACACCGCTTTTAATATTATCGCTGTTATATTTAGGGGCAATTGTTCTACTATCATTGAAATTTAAATTTAAGCGTACCTCACTTGATATACCTATTTTGATTTTCATTCTTGCTCAGGTTATTATTATCATTTCAACACCATGGAAAATAGACACTATCATTCGATATATCAAATATGACAAAATCTTTTTCTTATACTATTTAATGATACTTTTTCTAAATACACCAAAGAAAGTTTTCAAAATTTCTAACATATACATCTTTTCGTCTATATTGGTTGCTTTGTATGGTTTAAGTGTATTTGCTATATTTATTCTGACAGGTGAGAGATTATGGGGATTAGGATTTAGTTTGGGATATTTACCACGCATCTATGGAACAATGCAAGACCAAAATATTTTTGCCGCTTATATGATTGTACCATTATTATTACTTTTTTCTTATCAATTTATTAGCAGGAATATTATTAAACAAACCTTGTACAGAGGTTGTTTGGTCATTATTGGCATGACAATTTTATTAACATGGTCTCGTAGCGGATTACTTGGATTAACGGTTGCAGTATCCATATATCTCATTTTAAACCGACATATTATCACTAAACATATCTTGACATTTGTTATTATAATACCAATTCTGATAGGTATTGTTTTTAGCACTACAACAGCAGTTGGTTACTCCCCGACAATTCTTATTGAGCGTTTTACAGGTGAGGCAAAAGGCACAGACCAATCAGATATATTACACTACTACATGGCAAAATTATCATGGGAGACTTTTTTAGCTCACCCATTAGGGGTAGGACGTTCTAATTTACTAAGATATATTCAAGATACTGAAGTTGATACCCAATCATTTTTTGTTGGAAGGCGAGGTATGGATATTAATGGTGAAATAGACGGCGAATATAAAGGCATGCCAACACACAGCTCATGGCTCGAAATTCTCGTATCGGAAGGCATTATTGGTTTTATGGCATTTGTCGGTATTGTTATTATCACCATTCGGCATGGTGTATGGACGGTTCGTAGAACACATGACCCCACCATGCGACTCATTGCCAGTAGTTTCACGGCAGGATTTTGTGGTGTTTTAGCATCCGCCATTTTTTATACCTTTGATTGGATGTACTTTTTTTGGTTCATTATCGCCATGATTATGGCAATGAGTGCTATAACCCAACAGCAACTTTTGGAATCAAACCATGTCGAACATGCCTAAAATTAGTGTTATCATCGTCAATTGGAATGGCAAGCATCACCTTGAAACATGCCTAACCTCATTGACGAAACAAACCTATCCTAACATCGAAATTATCATGGTAGATAACGGTTC
>NBMH01000197.1 GCA_002084875.1 Anaerolineaceae bacterium 4572_78
GAACCGGTGTCTTTGCCATTGGTATGCTTTAAAATGACTAACCCATTACCAGCATCTGCTACATAAGCATAGTCACCTGATATTGCAACATCCCGTGTACTGGAGGGAGTATCATAGCTAGCAGCCAATACTGGATTAGCAGGATTGCTAATGTCTATGACATGTAAACCATCACTACTACATACCATATACGCATAATTACCTAATACAATCCCTCGATAGCAACCCGTTTTTGTTTCAGTGTCATAGCTTCCTATCCACTTAGGCATAGCAGGATTGCTAATATCTATCACTCGTAACCCCATATTATAATCTGCTACATAAGCATAGTTGTCTGAAATCTCTACGCCTCCAAAGGAAATATCAGAGGGAGTATAGTTTCCTAAAATCTCCAGATTAGCAGGATTACTAATATCAGTGATATATAAACCTCCATCACGATCAACTAAATACGCTTGACTACCAGAAACCGCTACTCCTCGAGGTAGTGATAGTATCCAGTTTAAAGGATTATCAGGATCAAGTCTAGTAGAATTACCACCACCAGGTGCTATTATTATTTCATGATTTCCCATTGATATGGGATTAGTTGGATCAGTGATGTTTATAATGTCTAAACCGATGAACTTATCCGTCAGATAGGCATAATTACCAACGATTGTCATATCTGTAGCCATATCTGCTGTTCTACAACTTCCTACTTCTACAGGATTAAAAGGATCACTGATATCTATAACGTATAACCGATCTTGTGCTATATAAGCATAATTTCCTGATACAATTACTTTTGGCAAAAAACTCCTTTTCCAAGTAGCATCATAGCTCCCTACCAGTATAGGATTAGTTGGATCGCTAACATTTACAATTTGCAAACCTTTAGTTTCATCCACAAGATAAACATAGTTGCCAGACACAGCCACACTAACTAACCAATATCCTAAATTCAGATCATCTAAACTCAAGTGTCCTACTTGAATCAAGTTTGGCACGGCTGGATCAGTTCCATTGTTATACTCATCCAAATTAGAGACACCATCACCATCTAGTCACCAATTTCGGATTTATGGCATATGCTTGAATGGTTGCTGTATTGGTCAGTTGGATTTCTCCTAACAAACCTTCGGCGACTTGAATCTTTACCGTGATATTGCCAGACTCATTAGGAGCAAGGTTTCCAAGATTCCACTGATTAGTACCACTATTGGGTGTCGGTTCCGCTGACACAAAAGTAGTGTTGGTATCGTAGGTTGCAGAAATTTGCACATTTTTAGCGATGCCCGGCCCAGTATTGGTATAAGTAATCTCGTATGTCAACTGACTACCCGGCAAAACAGGATTAGGTGTACCCACCGCATTAAGAGCCAAATTGCTGCTAAGTACCGTGACAGGGTGTTGCTTTTTACGACTACCATAAGTCACAGTGACTGTTGTTGTACCCGGTTTTAGAGCGACAAATTGTCCCCCGCTTTGGAATTGGAGTACGGCAGGATTGGAAGAAGTCCAAATTGCCACTTTCTCAATCTCGCTATAGTATCCACCAGCGTATAACGCTTTTGCCGAGCAATAAATGGTATCCCCTATATTCAAGTTAGCCGGACAACCAGTATCAATACTAGACAAAGCCGGCGGATTTGCTGGACTACCCGGTACTGAATCATTCCATTGGCTAGCATACGAACCACCATAAGCACCCAAATCGCTACCGTTTTCACCTCTACCACGAGCAGGTGAACTCCATTGAAGGTGATAGTCACTATTCAAATTGACAAATTTGGGGTCTTCATTCCAAGTCGTCGCGTCATCGACAATTTTCTGCCCAGAATTCTTATACCATAAGGAATTATTATCCCAATGTAAAAGATGATGCGCGGTGACGACTTTCGCACTTGAGCGTTGTATTCCCTTACTATTGCCTTGGAAAATATTGTTAGTAATTGTGGCCGATGCTTCTGATTTAAGTTCTACACCCTTTGAGTTATCAACAAAGGTGTTATGATCAATCAGTGCGCTGAGTCCAGAAATTTCAATGGCTGTATTGTTTTCTACAAAGACATTATTGCGTATAGTCAAACTTTTCAATCCAGCACCAATCGCAATGGGCGTGTAAAGTCCTTCAAACCAGTTATTTTCAATAATAACCTGTAAGTTTGAATTACCAGCCCCTTGTATACTACCAGAAGAAAAATGATTATTGCGAATTGTCAGACTTCCAGTTGAGTTACTACTTCTAATCGACACACCCCATGATGTAACAAATCTATTACCTTCCAACAGCACATCATGAGCATTTTCAAGTCGAACAGCATAATGATCTGCGGGTTTCAGAATGCAGTTTTTCAACTGAACATTGGTGCCACCATGAATTTGTATCATCTCATAATCAAATGAGCTTTCAAACGTAAATCCATCGACGATCATGTTCGGCTCATTCATACGAAAGTCAGAACCCAACTGAATAATCGTTTGTTCAGGGCCTGCCTCAGAAAGTAGAGTGACATTCTCATTGGCCCTCAAACCAACCTTATAGGTACCCGGTTTAACGAGGATGATATCGCCACTTTCGGCCCATGTTTGAGCATTCTCCAATTCTTGCACAGTTGAAACAACCCACAAACGGCTAGAACCCACTGCCTTTTCAGTAGCGGTGTAATTTTGATTGGATTGCTCTGACTTCACAGGCTCGCTATAGGGCTTGGATGAAAATTGATAGCCCGACTTTTGTGGCAAAACGGTACCTGTCCAACCATAAGGCACGATGGTAGAATAATTACCACTACTATCAGTTAACACACTCCCAGTAAATCCATTGAGCAACACGCCGGCAAGTCCTCTTCCGCCAAAGGTTACACGTCCCGAAATTTGGGCAGTTTTTTGAACCGAGGTATAGTCGTGTCCCCACCGGTTCGCACCATTTTCCACGTATTCTCGAAAAGATGGGCTAAAGGAATAACCTGTTTTTTGTGGTGTCACTGTTCCGTTCCAGTGAAATGGCACGGTAACAGAATATTCGCCATTGGCATCGGTTACCGAATTATTTGGTAAACCATTCAAAACCACGCCCGATAAACCATTACCACTAAAACTGACTTCGCCCTTGATTGTGTGGGTTTTAGCTTCACCAGTAAAATCTTGTCCTGGTTCTGTACTTTTTACATTAGTGTATGGATAAAAAGCTGGTGTAAAAGTGTATCCTAATTTAGACGGTATAATAGAACCACTCCAATTATCTCCAACACAGATGGAATATTCACCATTTTGATCGGTGGTTCTTTCCCGAATGAGGGCATTTTCACCATAAATACGAACTCCTTGTAATGGATTACCATTTTCAGTGATTCTACCTTGTATTTTTGGACAAACTATTTCCTTTACAAAAACAGCACCTACTCGTAAGTTTGAAGTAGGAGTTATTGTAAATTTACACCGAGTGCTAGTTTCTGTAGCGCATACATCTCCTGTCCACTTATCAAAGTCATATCCTTCAGGTGTATCAGCTCTTAAAACAACCTCTGTATTTTGGTCATACAGATAACACTGACCAGAGGAGCCTCCACAATTGTCACCTTCAGGTGATACGCGGACAACAGTAGAACTAGGTATTCCATTTCCATCTGTAAAAGTTTTGAGTTTTCCTTGCTCAGTCACTTGTTGCTCAAATTTTGCTATTATAGAACAGTTAGTATTCGCAACGAAAGAAGTAGAACTGGAATTGTTATTGAGACAAGAGTTAGTTATATCCCAACCAGCAAATTGACTACTAGCATTAGCTTCAGCAGAAACATCAACTTGGGTTCCTTTAGGAATTGAAATTGATGTACTACACGAGGAACAATTTTCAGATTGTCCTGAATAATCTACTGTTACCTCTCCATCACCAGTACCTGTATAAGAAATAGAAATGGTGACATTATCATCAGAGGAACATTGTTTAACTTGATCAATCAGTTTATCCACAAAGGCAACAGACTCATGTCGGGGTATCGTCTCGTTCGGCTTAAAGTATGTTTTACCGTCAATCTTATACCCACCGGCTAAACCTTGAGCGAAACCTTTGTCCATATATCCACGCATGGATGAATGAGCATCATTACGATCCACAAAAGGAGACGTACTAGCGTCAATTATTCCGCAATACGTTTCGTAAGTCTTCACATTAAAAGCGAGAGCTTCAACCCTAGTGATTTTACGATTTGGCTCGAATTTTCTATCAGCTTGTTTGGAAATGATACCCAAATTTTCGGCTTTGTAGACTTCTCGTCCAAACTGTTCCGTATCAGCTATGTCAATAAAGTAAGAAGGGCCATGATCATTCAAATCATCCTTACCGGCAATCGTTTCCAAAGCACGAATTAGGATGGCAATGAAGTTATACCTTGTGTCAATAAGGCAATAATTGACCTGGGAGCCATTAAAAATGATGCCGTAATCTTTGTAATCACGTACAAGTTCACCGGCACTTCCTTCATACCACTCGTTCTTGCACTGTGCGACGGGATTGATGTGAATATAAGCATCGGGGTCAGCAGCAGAGATATTTCTAGTCGTATAACTATGATCAAGACCATTGTTGTACTCAGAAATGTTCACACTACCATCTGCATTGACAGACTCAACATAAGCGACATGTCCCCAAGTACCGTTGTCCCACCAAGCGACATCACCTGCTCTAGGCGTATCATCTACCGGGATAGACACATTTTCAGCCGCAGCTTTCCACGTTTTGGCATCACTGAAATGCACACCCTTATATTGGTTGTGAAAATTGATACCATCATTATTCAACTTCCACGCAACATACGAGGTACATTCGCATCTGTAAAAATTCCATTGATCAGCTTTGTACACTTGGTTATCTGGTAGTCCAGAGTTTGGACCTGGTGGACAAACACCACCAATGGCAGATACATACGCACTATTAGCGTATACGCTACCCCATGAAAATACAGCGAGTAACCCCGCCATTACCCACGAAGCAAGATGATTTTGCCATCGCTGTCGGGCTGGTATTGAACTTGCGCCCCGTTTGACAAAGGCGCGTTTTTTAAGATGTCGGTTCATTAGTTTTTTTTTCCTAATTTATTTCGACAATTATAGAAAGGTAAAATTGCTAATTGTTAAAATGGTTAATAGCAAATTCACCGCTGGTAAAACTACCAAATCTGGCATCCTTGGTAGCATTCCTCTCAAATTTCATTAGTCAACTTTGTAAGGGTAACTTAATAAGTTTCCTGTT
>NBMH01000030.1 GCA_002084875.1 Anaerolineaceae bacterium 4572_78
GTATTCAATCTCCATTGGAATTGGAGTAGGTGTATATTCAGGAATTTCGATAGCAGGTGTTGCTGTCGGTGTTGGGACAGGAATGTTTTCCGTGACCGCAACAGTAGGTGTATTAGGAATCGGTGTTTCTGTCGGAGTCATATCACTAGGATATGTAGCCGTAGCAGTGACTATTTCGAGTTCAATTGTAGGTGTTGAAGTTGGTGTTACTGTCGCATCTTCGGGTAATGTTGTTGCTGTGGCATGCTCATTACCAGGAGATGTAGCGGTAACAGTATGGGTTTCAGATTTGATAGTAGGTGTTACTGTGGCATGCTCATCACCAGGAGGGGTGGCAGTCATTGTAGGTGTTCCAAGTTCAATTGTAGGAGATGGTGTTATTGAAGATGTATATATTTCCGTTGGTTTAATTATAATGGTCGTTGGTTTTGAGGCTGGGGTTGAAGGAATAAATGGCAACTTTAAGTGTTGTCCCACAAAAATTGTATCACTACTCAGGCAATTAGCATTTTTTATGCGTTCCAATGATATGTTTGTTCGATAAGCTAAACTCGACAGTGAATCCCCTCGTTTTACAACATAAATCATCCATCCCGATGGTGCTGGAGGACATGTTGTTGGAAATGGTTTTTGTACAGCAGTAGGAGATGGAACATTTGTTGTTGGTGTGTGAGTTGGGGACGATGTAACTGTCTGCACGGGCGTACTTGTTACAATGCGTGTGGGAATATCAGTTGATGGCATGGTGGGTGAAACCATTGTAGCAGTAGCGTCTTCTCTGATTGATTCCTGTTGGGACACAAAAAATGCCATAAAAATGGTTAGGACTATAACTGCGAAAATTACTAATCCCATAACGATATTTGAATAATTATCTTTTGACATAATATCTCCAATAAAAAATTTTGTGTTTGCCGATGGCATAGCGGATGATGTTGATAGCCGCCGCATTTCTCAATGGGCGTTTTGCTTTTTTACACACCTGCCTGATGCCGTTCAAATTGAGTATGATACAATTTAGCATAAATTTCCTCTTTCGCCAGTAATACTTCATGGGCAGATTGGATTTCAGTGCTGTATCCTTGCTCAACCAGCTTGCCATGTTCTAAAACCAAGATAACATCGGCTGCCAAAATAGTACTCAAGCGGTGAGCAATTACCAAACTGGTACGATTTTTCATGATTTGCTCTAGTGCTTCTTGGACAAGTACTTCGCTGTGACTGTCTAAGTTACTGGTTGCTTCATCCAATATCAAGATATGTGGGTCTTTCAATATCACACGAGCAATTGCCATGCGTTGTTTTTCACCACCGCTTAAGCGATAGCCGCGTTCGCCGACAACTGTTTCGTATTTATCAGGCAAACTATCAACGAAATGATGAATGTTTGCCGCTTGACATGCCATTTCAATTTCTTCTTGAGTGGCTGACGGTTTGGCATAGAGCAGATTAGTTTTAATTGTGTCATGGATGAGATAGGTTTCTTGGGTCACCATGCCAATTGCTTGTGATAAGCTATGTTGCTTAATATTTTGCAAATCATGACCATCTAGCAAAATTTTACCAGATGTGGGGTCGTAGAGACGGGGTAACAGATATGTAATGGTTGTTTTGCCTGCTCCACTCGGTCCCACCAATGCCACCAACTGTCCACCTTTAATTGAAAAATTTAGGTTTTCCACAGCCATGTCTCGACTAGATTCTGCCTCTGGTATGTGTGGTTCTCCTACAAAACTGTCAGGTATCGAACCCTGACCTACATGATTTGATTCGACACTCAAGCCTAGTTTACTTGCTCCGCCATCACCACCAGCAATATAGCTAAAGTTGACATGCTGAAAGGTAACATCTCCTGTAACATGCTCAAGTTCAATAGCATCTTCTTTATCAGTAATTTCAATAGGTAAATCTAGGATTTCAAAGACGCGCTCAAAGCTAACCAAGCTTGTTACCAATTCAATATGAGCATTACTCAATGAGCTAAGAGGCCCATACAGTTCACGCAGATATGCCCCAAAGGCGACAATGGTTCCAATGGTAAAAGCATCACGCAAGACAAGATGACCCCCAACCCAAAAAACAAGTGCCGTACCAATAGCAGTTACAATACCCAATCCCATGAAAAACCAACGTCCTACCATAGCAAAATCGACTCCGATATCAGCCACTTCGCCACTTCGTTCGGAAAATCGTTTAATCTCATCGTGCTGTCGTCCAAAGAGTTTGACCAGTAATGCCCCATTGACATTTAATGTCTCGCTCATTAAGGAATTCATTTTAGCGTTTAAATCCAGACTCTTTCGCCGAATTTTCCGTAACCTACGTCCTACACGTCGAGTTGGGATGATAAAAAATGGTAAAACAGCAATGCTTAATAAAGTCAAACGCCACTCTAATGAAAACATTACCGCTAAGGTAGCTATAACCATCACTGTGTCAGTAATCACAGTAATAAATGTGCCAGTCAATGCCCGTTGAGCTCCAACCACATCGTTGTTTAAACGGCTTATTAGTTGTCCCATTTTGCTGTGAGTGAAAAAACGAAGGCTCATGTGTTGCATGTGAGAAAACAATGCATTTCGTAAATCTGCAATGAGAGACTCGCCAATGGTAGCACTTAAATAGCGTTGAAATAATCCCACTCCAGCGTTGATAAAGGGAATGCTGACCATGCCCAATGCCAACCAATTCAAGCGAGTCATGTCACGATTTGGTAGGGCAACATCAATCAAATCGCGGTACAATAATGGGGGAATTAAGGTAAAGAGAGTAATAATCAAAATTGTTGCCAACAACCCTAAAGTTTTAAGGGTGTATGGTTTAGCATATTGCCATACTCGCCACAGTAAATCTCGATTCAGATGAAGTTTGTCGCGTTCTTCATCGTATCTGATGTAAGTCCGCCAACTACTATACATTATATTTTCTCCTTTATTTGGCAATTATAACACAAACAAAAAATTATGCTAATTTGGGATACAAAATTAGGAACACAATAGTTCTAGCTATTGCATGCAAAGATAAATCTTTTGTACTCCTGCATCAAATTTGCTCATGCCAAAACTCCATCATATAATTTGGCTAAGTTTCTACATAATATTTTTTAGGAATGTATTAGGAGTGCATGATAATGAAATCACCATTTCCAGGCATGGATCCTTATTTAGAACAAGCAGGTTTATGGAATCAAGTGCATCATGATTTAATTTCAGATGTAAGACGATTCTTGATGCCATTGTTATTACCTAAGTATAGTGTTGCCATTGAACAATTGACATATTTATCTATCATGCCGCCATGTGAACCACCTGTCGGTAGACCTGATGGCTTGATTTTTTCTAAGTCATCAAGCAATGGTTTTGGCATTGCCCCTCAAGTAAAACCATCAGGTTCTGTTGCAGTAATTACCAAACCTAGAATGGTTGAATTACCCACGTTTAAAACACACATCCATAAATATTTGGTAGTGCGGCACATGGCAGATAAGGATGTGGTAACGGTGATTGAAATACTTTCTCCTGCAAACAAAATTGGGGTGATTGGTCGAAAAGAATATGAAGAAAAACGAATAAAGATATTAAGTAGTTTGACAAATTTGGTGGAGATTGATTTATTGCAAACAGGCGACCCTTTACCAATGTCGCCAGTTGCAAAAAGCGATTATCGCATTATTGTATGCCGCAGTTACAATCATCCTAAAGCCGATGCATATCTGTTTGGTGTGCGTGATATTGTACCCGACATTCCGATTCCATTATATTGGCATGACCCTGAAATAATATTGCCTCTTAATCAAATTTTGCATGAACTGTATGAGAAAAGTCGTTATGATGTGTTTATTAACTACGATAAGCCACCAAAACCGCAATTATCTAAAAATGATGTTGATTGGGCAAGAGAGCTGATAACATGCAAATATTAACATTTGATGCATACTCAAACTGCTTTTGCTGACCAATTAGCGGCGTGAGCTAGTTTGGTCATGGGAGAGTAACCAAGCATGCCAGCTTGTCATTGCTCGTGGAGTTGAGTATAAAGCAGATGATAATACTATGATAAGAAATATACTGCATTCCAAAGCGTATGGTATGTTTCGATAAGTTTAAGATTATTATCGAATCTTGCATAACTTTTCAAAATGAGTAGAATAAAAGCATCCTTCAAAAATTGTGTTTTTTGATGAATAAGGAGGTAGGAATAAGAGTTAGTTATGGATTATATTCGACGTTGCCTGCTATTTATGCCGGGCGATAGCATGCGAAAAATTACCAAGGGTTCACAAACAAATGTTGATACTGTTATCATGGACTTAGAGTTCGGTGTGATTTTGGATAGGAAAGATGAAGGTCGTCAAATTGTTGCACAAGCCTTATCAAATCTCGATTTTGGTCATACAGAACGTTTGATACGACTTAACCCACCAAGCACATCTATTTGTTTTGATGACCTAGACAAAACGATTGAACAACATCCAGAAGGATATGTTATCTCACGAGTTGAGATTTCTGCTGATATTCAAAAGGTTGATAGATATTTATCTCAAGCCGAATCAGATAGAAGTTGGCTACCTAATTCAATCTGTTTGTTAGCATTAATTGAAACTCCATTGGGATTGATAAATATTCGGGAAATTGCTCAATCATGTTCTCGGTTAGATACCTTGATTTTTGGTGGGGAAAGTTTTGCCAGTTATATCGGGGCAGAACATAGTAAAGAAGGTTTGGAAATCCTATTTGCCCGCAGTACAGTAGTAACGGCGGCGGCGGCTTACAGTCTGCATGCGATTGATGGTGTCTTTACAAATCTGAACGATTCGATAGGTTTAGAAGAGGAATCAATATTTGCTCGCCGATTAGGTTTTACAGGCAAATTAGCTATTCATCCCAATCAAGTGGAGATTATTCAAAATGTCTTCACACCATATCAGACCGAAATTGAACAGGCAAAACGGTTAATTGAAACTTATGAAGCCCATCAAAAAGAAGGTCCAAGTATTTTTGAATTTGGTGGTAAAGTAGTTGACATGCCAATGGTGCAGTCAGCAAAACACATATTGAACAGAGCCCAAACGGCTCGTTTGTCAAAATAGTATTTACAGGAGCACAGTAGCTAGAGCTATTGCATGCAAAAAATAAATCTTTTGCACTCCGTTTCATTTTTCGTGAATTTCTAACTATTTAATATCTACAAAGGAGTAAGATAATAATGCAACTTTTCATTAACTTAGTTTATATTCTTTCTTCAGTCATGTTTGTTTTTGGATTGAAGATGTTAAGTTCACCAGCGACAGCTAGACGAGGAAACATGCTATCTGCGGGTGGCATGGGATTAGCGGTCATTGTCACCTTATTTGACTACCAAGTCATCAGTTGGCAATATATTTTAATTGGGGTGGTTATTGGTGGACTGATTGGTTTTGCCTCCGCCCGTTTGGTGGGTATGACCTCAATGCCCGAAATGGTCGCCTTGTTAAATGGTTCAGGGGGATTTGCCAGTCTGTTACTCGGTTGGGCAGAATTTCAACGAGGTTGGACAGTAGTCCAAGGTGGTGGCGAACAGCTTTCAGTATTTACCGCAAGTGTAATCGCTCTCGCAATCTTAATTGGTGGTGTCACTACTTCAGGAAGTGTGATAGCTTGGGCAAAATTGAGTGAGAAGATAGGTGGAAAACCTGTCCTATTCCCAGGTCAACAAGTATTTAATGTCATACTACTTATTGTCATTGTAGCTTGTGGCATTATGTTTTCTATCAATCCAGGTGCTTCCTACGCCTACACACTAATTATTGCTTTGATAGTGTTAGCACTTGTTTTAGGTGTCATGTCAGTTATTCCTATTGGTGGTGCTGATATGCCAGTGGTAATTTCATTATTGAACAGTTATTCAGGTCTGGCAGCATGTGCGGCTGGTTTTGTGATTATCAATAATGTGCTGATTGTAGCGGGTGCATTGGTCGGAGCAAGTGGTATTATTCTGACAAATATCATGTGTAAGGCAATGAACCGTTCTCTAGCAAACGTGTTATTTAGCGGATTCGGTGCCACTACTTCTGGGGCGGGTAAACAAGCTGAGGGCGAAGTTAAATCCGTTTCGGCTGAAGATGCTTACTTTATCCTTGAAGCAGCTACTTCAGTTGCTTTTGTACCTGGTTACGGTCTAGCTGTAGCCCAAGCTCAACATGTGGTACGTGAATTGGGAGAATTACTTGAGGATAACGGAGCAGAAGTAAGATATGCTGTTCATCCCGTTGCGGGACGGATGCCAGGTCACATGAATGTTTTGTTAGCTGAAGCAAATGTGCCTTATGACCAATTGGCTGAAATGGAAGAAGTCAACCCCAATATTGAGATGGTTGATGTATGTGTTGTCGTAGGGGCTAACGATGTGGTCAACCCAGCCGCTCGCGAAGATAATACAAGTCCTCTATTCGGCATGCCAATTATTGACGTGGATAAATCCCGTACAGTAATCGTATTGAAACGGTCAATGAATCCTGGCTTTGCTGGCGTACAAAATCCATTATTCTTCAAAGAGAATACCCGTATGCTCTTTGGTGATGCTAAGGATAGTATTCAAGGATTAGTACGTGAGTTTAAGGATGCTTAATAATAACTAAAACAATAGTACTGAAAGGTTTTAAAAACCTTTTGTAGTTAAAACAAGAAAGGTTTTTAAAACCTTTCTTGTTTTGGGATTAGTTTCAATTACCGTAAACCAAATTGGCTGCAAAATATACACAGCATAATGCCATGGGTAATCCAAATTTCGAAATGCAAGATAGCGTCCCCACATACGCAACCTAACCGAGCGAAATATTTTCCAACCTGTTCGTTGCCTCATGGAAACGGTTTGCCGATGTTCCCGATGAATTAACAACACATCAGGCAAATTAGCAAATTGGGTATGCGGTGCTAATTTTATCCATAAGGCATAATCTTGAGCTTGAGTAAATCGCTCGTCATAACCACCATATTTATCAAGCAAAGATTTTCGCAACATTATTGAAGAATGAATAAATCGATTGCCTTTGATTAAATTTTGTTTAATCTCTAAGTCAGTCTGAAGTAAAATAGGATATGTTTCTATTTTCTCTATCTCATCCCGAAAAACACCATTTGTTCCCAACACGCCCACTTCAGGACGATTATCCAAAAAAGCCACCTGTTTCTCAAACCGTTCGGGCATGGCAATGTCGTCGGCATCCATGCGAGCGATATATTTACCATGTGCCATGCCAAGTGCCTTATTGAGCGTTTTAGTTAAACCCATGTTGTCTTGATGAAATATTTTCAAGCGTGGGTCATGATAGCTACTCAATATTTCAGAGGTGCGGTCAGTCGAACCATCATCGATAATGATAAATTCAAAATCTGTGAAGGTTTGCATGAAAATGCTATTTATGGCTTGGGCAAGATATTTTTCGCCGTTGTATACGCCCATGAGGACGCTGATAGTTGGATTTGACATAATTAACCAATCTGCCCCTGACTGTGAGCTAAAAGCGTACCAATCACATTTTTGGTAGTCCCGCATAGCAGGGCTGTTCAATGCTAGTTGTAGGGGCGTACGTCCGCCCCTACTATTCAGGGGCTGTTCAATGCTATTTTTTCAGGTAGAACATGTAGGAATATGGGACACATGTCTTATCATCGTGTAGGATTTATGCCATAAATCCTACATATTCTGTTAAAAACAATACCCCATGGATGAGATTGAGGTACGAAATCCAATATCTTCCTTAGCATTGAACAGCCCTATCCTGCATAGAGAATATTAACAAAAATCAGTGCTTATTGAAGGAAGGCACCATGAGTTTGTCTTATGTATCAAAGAGAACGCATTTCCTGAATTTGCAAATTCAATTGAAAACCAAATATAGCTGACAAAAGTATTGGTGGTAAAAATGTAATCAGATGTAAAATGAGGCTATAGCTAAAGGCAATATCATAAGGCACATCAAATAATGCCAAAACAAATACACAAATCCCTTGAAATACACCAATTTTGCCAGGCAACGATGGCACGGCAACACCAATTCGTAAGGCAACTAATAAAAGAAAAGCAATTCTGGGAGCTAGGTATAAATTGAACGCCCAAAAAAGCATGTAATTTGTTGTTCCCATTGTTAGCCATATCAATACTGACCATAAGCATGTAATAGCAATCCGTTGCGGAGTGTGCAAGCCTGTAAAGCCATCAAATACATTTTCTGCAAAAATCGGCAGGCGGTCGCTAAATCGTTTGCCCAACCATGTACTGATGTAAGTTACCAATTGCATGGTGCGTTGTCGTTGCCATAAAATGACACCCAGTAGTGAAAGCCCAACAAAAATAATGCTCATCAGGATATTTACAGGTGTTAATATCAAATCAGGCAAGGTTATATAAAAACTTAAGCCTGCCGTAAACAAGAATAACATTAACATGTCCCATAATTTTTCGAGGGCAATTGTTCCCAAAGCACGGGCTTTGCTAATTCCTGTTGTTTTGCCGACGATGTATGCCCGCAATACATCACCTGCCCTAGCAGGAGCTAAAATGTTTGCCACTTGACCCATGACTAATGCAGGAAAGAGATGTCTAAATGGAAGTATTCGCGGAATAAACAATGTTTGCCATCGTCCTGTTTGCAAACTTATGGTAACTAAAATGGAACATGTGGTTATAAGCACCCACCCATAATTTGCCCCAATCAACTCCCGCCAAACTTGTTGCCAATCTAAAAACCAAACTGCCCAGCCTATCACAATCAGACTAAGTAAAGGACCTAGGATTAGATTTAACCAATAGATGATGTTATGGACATGGTTTTTCATTAAATATTATGCCTTTGTGAGAAATATTAAAACGACTTGTCTTCTTTTTAGCAATATCCAAGAAAATAGGTAGTCTTGCATACATGATGATTTGCGAAAAAATAACTACACCATAATAAAAGCATGGAAAATAGAAAATGTCAAACTAAGCGTCCAAGTGCCAAACTACTGTTTCAAAAAATTGTTTTACTTCTTTGGCAGTTAACGTAATTGTTGGTAAAATACTCATTAAATAACAGCAATTCCCAATAGCACTTACTGGAGGGTCAAAGCTTGCTTTGACATGATAATCGGAAAAATTTATGCAAAAACAATATTATACCAACACATCAATATTATTATTTTTTATTATATTTTCGTTAAGTGCCATTCAGTGTGGAACAGGCACACCAACTCCACAATACATCATCGAAACAGTTGAGATAACAAAAATCATTCAAGGTGAACCGATTATAATTGAAGAAACGGTAATTAAAGAAGTAGTGAGGACTGTGGAAATAGAAAAAACAGTTGAAGTAACCCCCACTCCATTTTTTAATAATCGTGTAACGTTGCTGAAAAGTATTGGGCAAGAACCGACTACTTTTGACCCTGCTTTGGCTGCGGACATGCCCTCCATCGACCACATCCACAATTTATTTGTCACCCTGACTAAATTTGACCCTGTAACGGGTGAAGTTTTGCCTAATTTAGCCACACATTGGGAAGTGTCAGATGATGGACTAGAGTGGATATTTAAGCTACGAAATGATGTGAAGTGGGTGCATTATAACCCTTTAACGCATGAGATTACACCAGTCACCAATGATAATGGCTCGATTCGTTTCGTCAATGCTTATGATGTTGAATATGGCATACAGCGTAGCTTAAATCCTAACACTTCGTCTAATTATGCCTATCTTTTAGATGTAATAAAAAATGCCCAAATGTTAAGTATGGGAAAAGATGCCGCTGGAAATGATACTGATATTCCATACCAAGAACGACTTGGAGAATTGGGTATGAAAGCCCTTGACCAAAGAACAATCACATTTACCCTAGAATATCCAGCCGCTTATTTCCCGTCAATCATGGGCATGTGGCTGACCAGTCCCATGCCTCAATGGACGATTGAAGCATGGGCTGACAAATGGACAGAAGCAGGCTTGATTAATACTTCGGGACCTTATGCCTTGGCTGAATGGATTCATAATGACGGGTTGATGTTGCTTAAAAATCCATATTGGTTTGATGCCGATAATGTCCAAATCGAAGTTTACAAAGGGTTAATAATTGAAGATGATGCAGTCGCTTTTGCCATGTATGAAAATAATGAACTTGATACTGTCCATGTTCCAATTGCCGATTTGCACCATGTAAAAAATGACCCCCAACTAAGCAAGGAATTACACATCGCCCCACTTCCATGCACTTATTACTATGGGTTTACGCATACCAAAGAACCGTTTAACGATGTGCGTATTCGCCGAGCATTTTCAGCCGCCGTTGACCGTTTAGGTTTAATAGAAACCATACTTGGTGGTGAGGGAATACCTGCCAACACTTTTGCCCCACCAGGTATTTTCGGGGCTTCTACTTCGGATAAGCATGGGCAAGATTACGACCCCGAGTTAGCAAAATCTTCGTTTCATGACTTTTTGGATGAAAAAGGATTGACCGTTGAGGAATTTAATACCAAGTATGCTATCACTTTAGGGTATAATACTTCTGAAGGACATGCTAAAATCGCTACTGCTATTCAACATGATTGGCAAAAAGAATTGGGTGTTAAAGTGAAAATTGAAGACCAAGATTGGCAAACTTACCTAGCAACTATTGAAAAAACATCGCCGATAGAGAGCATGCACCATGTGTGGCGAGCGGCTTGGTGTTCTGATTACCCCGACGCACATAATTGGCTACATGACGTGTTCAATTCTCAAGCTGGTATCAACCGTATTCGCCGTAATTGTTCTGACCCAAATTGTGGTGGGACGATTGGCTCCGATAGGTTTGATGAGCTAACCGAAAGTGCTATTTTAGTTACCTCAGCTAAAGAACGCTTGAAAATTTATACTCAAACAGAAAATATCCTAGCAGGAAGAATGGCTGCATACATTCCCATTTATCATTACGCCGATGCAATCGTTACAAAGGCATGGCTGACTCGCAATTATCCGTTCATTAGTGGATTTGACCTCTATAATTGGAAAATTGATGTGGAATCGAGATGACAACCTATTGGAGGTCAAAGCAACCTACTGGAGGGTCAAAGCTTGCTTTGACATAATAGCTATAGCATAATTAAAATGTCAGACCACACACCGACACGAAAGATTGTCCTTTCTCATCGGCAACACAACGGTCATAACCAGCCATTTGACCAGGTACATCACCCATTAACTTCATGGCTAAATAAAGTGGTGCGGTACCACATACATTTCGTTTGTCTTCTTCGTGGCGGATAAATTCAAAGAATCCATCGCTGTCCCCTTGCAAAACTGGTTTTAGCATGGCTTCATCGATTTCTTTTAGTTTCATCTTTTCTGCCAAGCTGACATGTTCACCATGAAATGCAGGACCAATATGTGCTAAATCTCCCGAAGCAACAGTCAAAATTTTGCGTCCTGTAGTTGCTTCTTTGATAGCATTAACAACATTTTGAAAGCGTTTGTCTTTCGCAGGAGAATTTCCCTCAAGGATAAAATGAGAAAATGAACCGCACAAAATAGGTACAATTGGACATGGTTCACCATCTCGCATGAAATGTAACCAATTCAATGCCAGCTCGATGGAATGTTCATGCCGATGATTAAGTTCTTCTTCAAAGGCGGTCTTTTCACCAATTGCGGCAACAATAGCATCAACAACCGTTTGTTCCGTTGGAAGCACCCCAAACGGCGTAGCATAACTTTGACGTGTTGGAGTTATTTGTCCGAACAGTATGCCATAATGGTCAGTGCCAAACACAATAATACACTCTGCCTCACGAACCAATTTTCTGGCTCGTTGCCATACTTCGGCATATACTTCTCCACCACGAGAATAATCAATATGAGGACTAAAAAGCCCATTGCCTGTTTCCAATTCTTCGACGGGGGAAACTCTATCCACAAATTTTTGGAAATATTTGCATAGCTCATTGGGGTCGGCTGGGTATGTTACGCCTACATGGGTCGGTGGACGGCTGGGTGCAGAACGGTATTTATTCACAATATTAATCTGTTCTTGGGCAAAACGTTCATTATCCAAGAAAAAAACTTTATCCAATTCAGCCAAAATGTAATTTATATCTGTCTCTGAAAGTAAAATTCCAGTATAGGCAATGGTCTCTCGTTGCATGTCAGAAATAGTGTGTTCACCATCGCATGTGGCTAGAACAATGCCAAATTGTGGCGGGACAAGAGCATAATGAGGCGATAATTCTAATGGGTCATTTAAAAAAATTAGCGGATGTCCTTCATGGTTGGTAGGTTGAACATTCAAATAACGTAGTTTTGCATAATCATATTTTGACATTTTAATTATCCTTTTGAGTGCAATAGCTTTATCTCAATGCATGATGAAAAAACTAAAGCTGTTTCGCTCCTGCATAAGTCGGCGATTCTACTCCTCCATGACGGTCTTCGTATAATGCTAACACAAATAACAATGATGATAAGCGATTGAGATAAACTAGATTGTATTTATTTTTCAACACCTCATCCAAATAAAGTCGAGTCACCAACCGCTCTGCTCGACGGGTGACTGTGCGAGCTACATGAAGGTATGCTCCTGTAAGTGTATCACCAGGTAGCACAAAGCCTGCCAATTTTCCTATAAATTCCCCTATCTCATGGCAGACAGATTCTAACCAGTCAATATTTGACTCATCAATGGCAGGCATGGAAAGTTTGACCGAGTCTGCAACAGCTAACTCACTCATCATCACATACAAATCATGTTCTATTCGGATAATGATTTCTTGAGTACGCGGTTGAACACTACTCGCTCTAGCCACGCCGAGAAATGCTTGAGCTTCATCAATCGTTCCATAAGCCGTTATACGAACATGGTTTGTCAGACATAAATGTAGTATAATTCAGAATGTGTTATTGTCAAATTTTTTAAGGCAAATGGGTAATTATTTATTCCCTCTCC
>NBMH01000198.1 GCA_002084875.1 Anaerolineaceae bacterium 4572_78
GTTGACTACATGTTAGGAGGACATAATGTTTGCAGATATAACCATTATCGGATTAGGTCGAACTTTTTCTCCAAAATTAGACCATAATTTGTGGAAATATATTAATTCAGACCTAAACATCTACTTCAAATGGTCTCAACATCGGAAAATTCTTCCTCATTCCGACTCGGCTCAATGTATTTCTCCTTCAATTGACTCGTTTACTGGTCTAGCAAATGGCTACCATACTATTGCTCAAACCTTACTTGAAAATACACCATGTATTTTTTTTGTTCCTGGTGACCCTCTAGTCGATGAAGGGAGTACGATTGTTGTTCAACAAATAGCTGATGAAGCGGGAGTAGCCGTCGATATAATCCACAATGATGACTTACTGTCGCACATACTTAAGCGATTTGGTATATCTCCTGCTCATGGATTACAGGTTATTGATAGCACTATGCTATGCAGTTATAATCATCCCCCCCTAGAACCTGATAGACCTGCTATCATTACAGGTTTATATGACCCCCACATATTACCTATTCTGAAACAGCGATTGTATGCAATTTACACGCCCCCCACTAAAATCAGAGGAATCGTTGAAAATGATGTAATTAGTACGACATTAAACGATTTAGATGAAACTGTGCATCAAATATTTATTCCTCCTCAAGCCAATACAACGGGATTTACTACTTTCCAAGATACAATTGCTCACCTATATGCTCCTGATGGTTGCCCTTGGGATAAAGAACAAACACATTATTCCTTACGGCAATACCTCCTTGAAGAAACTTATGAAGCGTTAGCTACCATAGATGGGGGTCAAGAGGAAGATTTAGCAGACGAACTGGGAGACATACTATTGCAAATTTTATTACATGCCCAAATTGCTTCACAAACTGGCACGTTTCGGATGGCTGATGTTATCCACAAAGTTAATCATAAAATGATTCGCCGCCATCCTCATGTTTTTGGTGATGTATCTGTAAGCGGAGCCGATGAAGTATGGGATAACTGGCAGGATATAAAGGCTCAAGAAAAAGCAGGAAAAGAGGAAAAATATACGGAAACGTCGATTTTAGATGGCATTAAATTTGCCATGCCTGCTTTAGCTCAGACATTAGAAATTTCTCAAAAGGCAGGAAAAATTGGCTTTGAATGGGAGAATATCGAAGATGTATTAGATAAATTAATCGAGGAAGCTCGAGAAATTATTTCGGCAAAAACGGAACGAGAAGTCGAATCAGAAATCGGCGATTTTCTTTTCAGCTTCGTCAATATTGCTCGTAAATTGAGGATTGACCCCGAATCTGCACTGCGTTCGACGAATGTACGTTTTGTACGACGATTCAAGGAAATGGAAAAAATTGCCCGTCAAGAAAGGATTAACTTACACAAAACTGATATAGATACATGGCAAGTATTATGGAAACAGGCAAAAAAAATTGTATCCGATTTGGAGAAAAAGACATGAACTCGTCTTGATTTTGAATATCCTTTTGAGCGTGAAGTATGGCTTTACGAATTTGCCCTAAACGAATATTTTAAGGTTCGATTAGCAGAACGAAGCTATATTTACATTGACAAAATTCATGCTCAAGAGGAAAATGTTTATGTATGGGTTCGACGGTCTGACGGAATAAATGTTATAGAAAGTGTTTATTATCTGCAACAAATAGAGGATGCATGGCAAATCGTCGAAATAAGAGAAAAGCAGTAGTGATGGTATCACGCCTTTTTGATTTGTGTAGTGATTAAATGGTGAATTGGTGAAGGAGCGAAATCTTTTTCGCGTTCCAAGTCTCGATAGAAGTTACAAATATTCATGCAATTGTGAAAATGAAAAGGAAACATCATGAACAGTATTCTCGTAGCAGGTCTTATCAATATTGAAACAACATTGCAGATTGAAATGTTCCCCTTGAATTATAATCCCGCGAATTATCCCTTTTTTGGAATAAATACGAGTGTGTCAGGTGTTGGTTACAATGTTGCTAAAGCATTGACCGTTTTAGGGCATCAGGTTAAATTCCTGTCCGCAATTGGAACGGGTATGCATGCTCAATTGGTCAGGGAAATTCTTAAGACAGATAATATTTCTGACGATTACATTCTCGACTCTGCATGCCAAACAGCTCAATCCGTGATTTTGTATGACAAGATTGGACAACGCCAAATCCATGTTGATTTGAAAGACATTCAAGAAATTATTTATCCGCAAACATCATTTGAACAAGCAATGAAAGGCTGTGACTTACTAGCACTATGTAATGTTAATTTTACCCGTCCATTTTTATCACAAGTTGAGGAAAGTGACACGTTAGTTGCTACCGATGTCCATGCTATTAGCAACCTCGAAGATAAGTACAATCGTGATTACATGCAACGGGCAGACATCCTTTTTATGAGTGATGAACTGTTGCCTATCTCACCTGAAGCATGGGCAAAGGCTATTTTTAAGCGATACAACCCTAGCATTGTGGTTATCGGTTTGGGACGTGATGGAGCATTACTCGGCGTGCAGTCTGATGATTTTATCAAGCGATTTTCTGCGGTGTATACTCGTCCCATAGTCAACACAATTGGAGCAGGTGATGCCCTATTTTCAGCGTTTTTGCATAGCTACCTTCGATGTAAGAACCCGTATCATGCTATCAAAAAAGCGATTGTTTTTGCCTCATACAAAATTGGCGTGACTTCAGCGGCGGATGGTTTTTTAACAGCAGAAGAATTAGAGCAACGAAGCAAGCTTTGTCGCGTTTGATTTTTGACATGAAATAATGTTGTGGTATAATGCTATTTATGGAAAATATTTAACAATGGAGTTTTAAAAATGACGGATAAAAATAATTTGAACGATTTTGATAAGTACCAAAAAAGTGAAAAAGATTGGCAAGAAACAACGCTTAAGAAAGCGTTAGGGCGTTTTCCTGAACGCTCTACAAAATTTATGACTACCTCTTCTGTACCAATTGACCGCCTTTATGCTCCTCAAGATATGGATTATGACACATACATTGAAGACATCAATTTTCCAGGTCAATATCCGTACACGCGAGGTATCCATGCCAGCGGATATCGAGGCAGGTTGTGGACGATGCGAATGTTCGCGGGCTTTGGTACCGCAGAGGAAACCAATCAACGTTTTAAGTATCTTTTAGAAAATGGACAAACAGGGCTTTCCACCGCCTTTGACATGTCTACACTCTATGGCTATGATTCAGATGCTCCTGAAGCTATCGGCGAATTTGGCAAGTGCGGCGTTGCTATTTCATCATTAAAGGATATGGAAATTTTGTTGGATGGCTTGCCATTAGATAAAGTAACCACAAGCATGACAATTAATAGTCCTGCCGCTGTTATATGGGCAATGTATATTGCTGTGGCTGACAAACGCGGTATTCCTCGTTCCAAACTTGGCGGGACAATACAGAATGATATTTTAAAGGAATACATCGCCCAAAAGGAATATATTTTTCCTCCCAAACCGAGCATGCGACTTGTTACAGATACGATTGAATTTGGCACCAACGAATTGCCTAAATGGAATACGATTAGTATTAGTGGCTATCATATTCGCGAGGCGGGCAGTACGGCGATTCAAGAGTTAGCTTTTACGTTGCGAGATGGAATCGAATATGTTGAATGGGCTTTGGAACGTGGCTTAGATGTAGATACATTTGCTCCACGTTTGAGTTTTTTCTTCAATGCTCATAACGATTTCTTCGAGGAGATTGCTAAATATCGTGCAGCTCGTCGAATTTGGTCGAAGGTCATGCGAGAACGTTTCGGGGCAAAAAATCCACGTTCATGGCTCATGCGGTTTCATACTCAAACGGCAGGAGTTAGTTTGACGGCTCAACAACCTGAAAACAATATCGCCCGCGTGGCGATTCAAGCACTAGCAGCTGTATTGGGTGGCACGCAAAGTCTGCACACCAATTCAATGGATGAGGCTTTAGCATTACCAAGTGAGTTAGCTGTTCGGGTAGCACTCCGTACTCAACAAATCATCGCTCATGAGAGTGGTGCGACTAATACAATTGACCCGCTTGGAGGAAGTTATTTTGTAGAAGCTATGACCGATAAGATAGAAGCAGAGACATGGGAATACATCAACAAAGTTGACGATATGGGTGGCGTGTTACCAGGTATAGAGCTCGGTTTCTTTCAACAAGAAATTGCAGATTCTGCTTATCGCTATCAGCAAGAGATAGATAAAAATGAGCGGATAGTTGTAGGTATCAATGATTTTGCTGTGGATGACCCGCTAAAAATTCCTCTGCTTGAAATGGACCCGCAAGGTTACGAAAAACAATGTGCAAGACTTAACGAAATACGAAGCACACGTAACAATGATGCGGTGAAAAAATCTCTAGCACAATTACGTAATGCCGCCGAAGGAACAGAAAATTTAATGCCGTACATTCTCAAGGCAGTCAAAGAATACGCTACTTTGCAGGAAATGATGGATGTTTTCCGTGATGTTTTCGGTGTTTATTATGAAACGGCGATTATTTAACAGATGGTAATTATCCAAACAAAAATAATTGTGACCTATACCATACGACATTTCATAAACGAATTACTGAAATAAACGAATAAGAAAAAGCATCCCCTCCCTATTCGTTCCTTTCAACCATTCTGTGGGTTTGCGGCCGCAAACCCCTACTTTGTCAATAAATTCCACAAAATCTTCACTTGCGGATCACGTTCTGTAGTATGCTCATTGTATCTATCTAAATGCCAACGCATTGGATTTTGCTCAATGTATTGACGAACAGCATGCAACGTTTCATCATGTCGTATGACATGTTCATAATAATTTCGTTGCCATACAGAAATACATGGCATGTTCCGCAGTTGGTTAATTTGCTTGGTGACAGACACTTTGAAACCATTTATACATGCTCCTAATGATTTTGGTGTTAAACCAGGTAGGGGCGTGAGGCCGCACGCCCCTACGGTGGGTGATTCTTTACCATCGCGTAGGGGTTTAAGGCCGTAAACCCCTACATTTTGGGCATGTGATATATAGATCGGCACAATCCACACAATACCATGCACATGATTCGGCATCACCACAAAAACATCCATGTCAATTTCCTTACGAATCTGTGGCGATTTCAACCATTCATCATGCACAATCTGCCCATAATCGTTTAACACCATGTCACCATCAATTACCTCACCAAACAAACATTCACGGTCATGGGTGCATATCGTTACAAAATAGGCACCAGGTTGCGTGTAATCATATCCTTTCAAACGAATGGAACGGCGATGATGTTTTTCAGAATTGTATTTTGTCATAGTATCTTTCCGTGGGGGGCGTGCGGCCGCACGCCCCTACAAGGTGTATGATACACAACACCGTACTGGTTTTTGGCAAAACTTTCAAACAAATGGAACGGCGATGATATTTTTCAGAATTGTACTTTGTCATGATATTTTCTACGTAGGGGGGCGTGCAACCGCACGCCCCTACAAGGTGTATGATACACAACACCGTACTGGTTTTTGGCAAAACTTTCAAACAAATGGAACGGCGATGATGTTTTTCAGAATTGTACTTTGTCATGATATTTTCTCCGTAGGGGGCGTGC
>NBMH01000031.1 GCA_002084875.1 Anaerolineaceae bacterium 4572_78
GTATCTCCCACTTGCTCAAAGGGTTGGAATATTTTTTCTAACTGTTCCGCAGTCATGCCGACACCGCTATCCTCAATCTCAAAGTGTAGCAAGGACTCCGCAATCTTTTGCGGACTCGGCGAAAAAGATTGCGTACTCTTTTCGATAATGCTAACCCGAAGAGTAACAGTGCCTTCATCAGTAAATTTGACCGCATTACCCAAGAGATTGATGAGAACTTGTCGCAAGCGTTTTTCATCGGCATGAATCCCGACAGGTAGACTGCTATCGGCTTCAAAGATGAATGCCACGTTTTTCTGCTCGGTTCGCATACGAATAATACCGACAATCCCATCCAAGAAATTGCCAAGATTAATATCCGTAGGATAGATTTCCATTTTGCGGGCTTCAATCTTAGACAAATCTAAAATATCATTGATAAGAGTCAGTAGATGAGTACCACTTTGATGAATAATTTGTAGACCATCAATGATGCTGGTATTTAATCCTTTATGGCGTTTGAGGATTTGAGTATAGCCAAGAATACCATTGAGTGGAGTCCGCAACTCATGGGACATGTTAGATAAAAATTCACTCTTTGCTTCGTTGGCAACTTCGGCATGTTCTTTAGCAATTTTCAGTTCAGTGGTACGTTCCTTGACACGTTGCTCCAGATTGTCAACAAGGTCGCTCAATTGGGATGTCATAAAATTGAATGTATTAGCTAATTGCTCGATTTCGTCACCTGTTTTGATATTCAGACGATGAGTCAGGTCGCCATTCCCAATGCGTTCCGAACCTTCCTGAATGATAAGAATAGGTTTGATAATTAACCATGATAAATAAAATCCCGTACCGAGAGACAGGATAAGAATAAAGACAGTACCAAATAGCAAACCAATATTCCTAGTACGGGCAATTTCATCAAGGAGCATATCTCTTGATACGACAAACTCTACAACTGCTATGATATTATCTTTATAATCCAACAGTGGAACAAGCATAACAGTATAATTGTGGTTCTGATTGGAAACCTGCTCTATGATATTATCCCCAGTGCTCATAACCTGCTGATAAAGGCTAGGCTCGATTGGGAGACGTGTTTCAGAAGTTGAAGCATAGACAAGGAACCCCGTCGGTGCATTTGTTCCTAGTTCCACTTTGTTCATGACTTCTGCCATATCTTCAGGGACATAGACAGTTAAGTCATCATGGATATACGCTTTGACCGACTCCAGAAATGCTACATCCATAAATTTGACTGTATCTACCAATCCGACATAATTTCCCTTATAGTTAATAGGTACCAGTCCTCTGACAGGAAAACCGAAAATTCCCGGTTCTATTCCTGTGAGTGGTTTTTGTTCAGTATTAACCTCTACCACAGTATGACGGAATGACGAATCGGTACCATATCTTTTTGGATTGTTCAAAAATAAAAAGAGAGTAGATAATGGTGAATGGAAAGCCATAGCAGAAACGATTTCTTTTTCTTTCATATCTTGGAAACTAGGTGTGAGCATACGTATCAATGCTTCTCTATCTTGTTCAGCAAATGCTTGTTGAACATCAGGTATGTTGGCTGTGCTATTAGATAGTGCCAGCATTTTTGCTTCTTGTCCATCTAGCAGAGCAGTAAAAATAGCATAACTATCTTCAAGATCTGCTATGTCCCTGTTATTGAGCAGATTAATCTGTGCATTGATACCTTGCCAAATTAACAGTCCAATAATTACCGTAAAAGCGATTACAAGTGGTGTCAGAATTTTCCATGCAATTTTCATAAAAACCAATACATTTTATTTGTCAAAATTAACTAATAATATTATTATATACTTGGAAGTTCAATTTTTTTGGAAGTGAATTTCTTGGCAATTATTATAGCATAAAAAGTGAAAAACGAAAATTCTAGGAACATATGAATGATTTAGCCGCACCTAAAATTTTACTTGTTGATGATAGAGAGGAAAACCTTTTTTCCTTGAGAAAAATATTAAAGCCACTTGGGATAAGTACGGTTGAATGTACTTCAGGGCAGGAGGCATTAATGATTACCATTCAGCATGATTTTTGTCTGGCAATCATTGATGTTCAAATGCCTGAAATGGATGGCTATGAATTGGTTGAGCTCATGCATGGCAATCCTAAAACTATGAAATTACCTGTAATATTTGTCAGTGCTATTTATTCTGATACGTACCATTACATGCGGGGATATGGAACGGGAGCAGTTGACTTTTTGAGCAAACCCTTCATTCCAGAAATTTTGCTAAGCAAGGTACAAGTTTTTCTTAATTTGTATAAGCAACGAAAAAAACTTGAGCGACTTGTTACGGAATTACACACAAAAAATGAATCACTGGAAATTGAGATTGAACACCGTAAAAAAGTTGAAGCCGAATTAGCACAAGAACGTTCTCGGTTAACTCAACATGTTGCTGAAAGAACCATGGAATTACGACAGGCAAATGTTGAACTAGAAGAGGCAGTTCGTTTGAAAGACAGGTTTTTAGCTAATATCAGTCATGAATTGCGTACTCCCTTAAATGGCATTTTAGGCTATGCTCAACTTCTTCAACAAGACAGTAATCTGACAGCTAATCAACAGGATAAACTGACCACAATGCAACAAAGCGGAGATTATCTATTAACAATCATCAATGATATTTTAGATATTTCAAAAATACAAGTGGGTAAAATTGATTTGCAGCCCATCAAAATTAATCTAAAAGAATTTCTTAAGAAGATTGTTCTTTTATTTCGCACACGGGCAAATGAAAAAAACATAGCTTTTACCTACGAACCGCTAGCCGATTTGCCAGCTTGGGTCAAGGTTGATGAGAAACGACTTCGTCAAGTTCTTACCAACCTATTAGGAAATGCTATCAAATTTACTCAAAAGGGAGGAGTCATATTTGCTATTGATGTGCTTAATAAAAATATTCCTCATGATTGTACCTTGCAATTTAAGATAATAGATAGCGGCATTGGTATAAAACCAGAAAACCTAGAACTTATGTTTACCCCTTTTCGGCAAGTCGGTACACGACTGGGAAAGTCAGAAGGAGCAGGACTTGGGCTATCTATCAGCAAACGTTTAATAGATCTGATGAATGGGGAACTGCATGTCAAAAGCATCTTCGGACAAGGATGCACTTTTTGGTTTGATTTGGCGTTGCCTTTGGCTGGAGCATGGACTGAAACCACTTATTTAAGCATGGAACAGGAATCCATTTCGGAAGATAAAACAACATCATATATTCTCCCGCCACAAGCAGAAATTAATGAGCTGTTTAAGTTAGCCATGATTGGCAATATTACAAGGATAAAAAGTTATATTGAGCAACTTAAAAAATTGCCTAACAATCACAATCCATTTTTAAATGAAATTCATACTTTGGCAAAGCAGTATCGCATCAAGAAAATTCGTGAATTTCTTAAACCTTATGTAAAATAAAGTGGGAACCCTCTATACCTGAATGACGTTACACAAGCAGGAGGATATAATGAAAAAATATGTATGGTCTTTCATTTTTATTATTAGTATAATTGCATGTGGTGCGTCGCAAGGAATGAGTGTAACTCAAGAGAGGATGAGTGCTGATATTGTCCCAATTGTTACTACGAGGGTTTCATTTCCAACGCCGACGCAAACTAAATCAGCAACTGAATCCCCCAATTTAAGGGTGGAATTACCTACTCAATCTACTCAACCAACGGAGGAAAGTATGACAAATTTATCTGTGGTCAGAACACAAACTCAACTTTCAATTTACATTAGTCAGGCTAAGACTGATTTAGCCTCGCTCTTAGAAATCCCTGAGAGTGATATTTCTGTGAAACAATCTCAATTTGTAACATGGCGTGATGGCAGTATCGGATGTCCCAAGCCTGGCATGATGTACACTCAAGCCTTAGTGCCAGGTTATCTTATTGAATTGAAGGTCGGTAAGAAAATCTATCACTATCATGGGGGCAACAATCGTCCCCCAGTTTTCTGTAATAAACCTGCACGCGGCGGATATTTACCAGAAACTAGAAGCTAGGAGCGTCAAAGCTTGCTTTGACATAAGCCCCCACCCCTAACCCCCTCCCCCACAGGAGAGGGGATGGAGCGTCAAAACTTGCTTTGACCATTTTAGCCCTTAAGTAAAACATGTAAATGCTCTTCAGTGCTATCGGCTTTATAATTACGATTGCTATCTTTATCAGCCTTAAAACGCTGATATTTTTTTGTTTTAAGAGAATATTGTCCGTATTTTGACATGATTGCTTTAACCTGCTCCACTGACATTAATCCTTCATTATTGTAACTAAGAAAAATATAACTGAATTTGGCATGCCGAATTAAATCTTCAAAAGCAGTTTCAACTTTGCCACGCTTGCAATATTCAGACCTATTGTATGCTCGTAACCCTGTTTTTCCTTTTGGGATAAAATCGTCGTATATAGCAATCGTATTCAACAAGTGATAATTTGCTCCGTATTGCCGAGCATTGTACGGCGGGTCAAGATACAAAATATCTCCTGATATGTTTTGTACCAATTCGTTGGCATCTTGTTGGTAGACATGATGCATGTGCACGGTAGGTTCAAATTCAGCCGCTCGCAGGACAAGAGGTTTTTGTGCTGATTTTTTCAGATGTTTCAGATATGCCCCATAGACCGAAGCCACATTTGCTATTTTATCTGCACTTTCCAGTAAACTCGCTAACAAAAAATAATATTGGTCATCATTAATAGTCTGGTTAGATTTCCAAGATTCAATCATTTGTCGTATAACGTCAATCCTTTTGCCATTTTCATCGCTGAAATACTGTCGCCCTGTTCCTCCACCTAAACAATAATCATTATAAATTTTCCCTTCAATTCCTGGTAAATTATTTAGGTTATCAATCAAGTCATGATATTCAAAACAAATGTGGTTGCCGATGTAGTTTCGATTGATAACAAAACTGTAAAACTCCAAATCATTGATAATTATAAGTTTAACATGTTGCTTAAATGCACGCGAGACAATCCCTGTCCCCGCAAACAACTCTGCATAAATCATTCCATGCGTATTGCCAATCGTTTGGAAAATTGTTTCCTGAATAAAAGGCAACAGTCGATATTTAGAACCGATATAATTCAAAATACATCCTAATCATTTACTCAAGTCAATAAAAAAACGACCATCCTAAACATGACGGTCGTTTGGCGAAGCGGGGAGACAGGGATTCGAACCCTGGGTAGAACTATAAATCCTACAACCGCTTAGCAGGCGGCCCCATTAAACCACTCTGGCATCTCCCCAAACATCGGAGGCGGAGGGAGAGGGATTCGAACCCCCGGAAGTCTTGCGACTTCAATGGTTTTCAAGACCATCGCATTAAACCACTCTGCCATCCCTCCCAACTTAAAATAGACAATGATCATTATAGCATAAAACCAGAATTTTGTCAATAGTTTTTTATTAATTTTTTGTTTTATTTTTAAAGCCGAGCATAACATTCTTGTTCCTAAACACAATTTTTTATATTCTTTACTCAAAGTTTACAATTAAATAAAATCTAGTATAATAATGCCGAATAAAGTTTTTTGGAGTAACATATATTGTGGCTAAATTGTCAATTAGTTTAATTTATGATAAAATGGTTTTAATCGTAATTTATGTTATCTAAATTACTAGGTACTTTTGACAAACTTCTTAAAACAATTATATAATTATTCATATTAATTAGCTTGTATTTTAAGGAAACTACAAATGACATTTATTCTACCTGATTTGCCTTATGCATACGATGCACTTGAACCGCATATTGATGCTCGCACTATGGAAATTCATCATAGCAAGCACCATGCGGGATATACAAGTAAACTAAACGTTGCTGTGGTAGGTACAGACTTGGCAAGTCTTAGTATAAAAGAAATTCTAAAAAAAGGCGTTGACAAATTATCAACGGCTGTACGAAATAATGGTGGTGGTTTTGCCAACCATTCACTTTTCTGGCAAGTAATGAGTCCTGATGGCGGTGGTGAGCCAACAGGTGAACTAGCCGAATCGATTAATAACGCTTTTGGTAGTTTGGGTTCATTCAAAGATGTATTTTCTAAGACAGCCGCTACCCGTTTCGGAAGTGGCTGGGCTTGGCTTGTTTATGATAATGGTAAACTTGAAGTTTACAGTACTCCTAACCAAGATAGTCCAATCATGGAAGGGAAAAGACCTCTTTTAGGACTTGATGTTTGGGAGCATGCATATTATCTTAAGTATCAAAATCGTCGTCCCGATTATATTGCCGCGTTTTGGAATGTGATTAATTGGGACAAGATAGCCGAAAATTTTGCGGCGGCGAAAGATTAGTCATGTAGAACAGGATTCTAGCCTGTTCAGGATGCACATGGCAAAATGCCTGTGCTACATGTATTATTACATTTATTTTATTTTTTAGCAAGGAGAAAACCAATGACACATGTTGTTACATCTAATTGTGAAGGTGCTAAATTCACTGATTGTGTTTTAGTTTGTCCAGTCGATTGTTTTTACGAACTGGACCAACAATTAGTTATTGACCCTGAAGAATGTATTGATTGTGGTGCTTGTGTACCTGAATGTCCTGTTGAGGCAATTTATTCAGAAGATGAATTACCCGATGGTATGGAAGATGCTTTGGCGTTTAATGAAGAGGAATCAGCTAGATTAAAAGGAGAAGGTCAGGACCCTATTACTGACCAGAAAGACCCATTACCTACCGCAGAAGCAAGAAGAGAAGAATTAGGTTATTAGTAATCTAGTTAGTTTTTGATGTTATTTTACTACCTTACGTAATTTTTGTAAGGGTGGTTCAATTACCAATATTTTTTAGAAGGAGTTTAATTAATAATGGCTCATGTTATTAGTGATATATGTTCCCGCGAGGGAGATTGCGTAGAAGTATGTCCAGTTGATTGTATTGTTCCTGGTCCAAAGGATGATAAGAAATGGGGAGATTTATTCTTCATTGACCCTGATACATGCATTGATTGTGGTGCATGTGTATCTGTTTGTCCTCCAGAAGCTATTTTCCCTGAAGAGGATATCCCTGATGAATATAAAGGTGATATTGAACGTAATGCCGCTTTCTTTGATGAGGATGCAGGAAATCCAGGTTATTGGGATTTTGACCTTGACGAAGAACGTAACACAAACAGAGAAAGCTAAAGCATAAACTTTATGGATTTGATTGATTCTACAGTTAAGCGGGCAATGATTATCGTTGCTCATCCTGATGACCCTGAATTTTTTTGCGGTGGGACAATTGCATGTTGGATTAAACAAGGTATTGAGGTTAGTTACCTTATTTTAACCAATGGTAATAAAGGAAGCAAAGACCCCAATATTATTCCTGAACAGTTAGTGGCAATTCGTGAAAATGAACAGCGAAATGCAGCTAATGTTTTGGGGGTAAAAGAGGTTATATTTTTGGGTGAAAATGATGGCGAACTTAGTTACACATTGCAGTTACGCCAACATGTAGTTCGTGAACTACGACGGTTTCGCCCACAGATTGTGATTACCACTGACCCGACATGTTATCTTATCTATGGTACTCGAATTAACCATGCTGACCACCGTATGGCGGGAGAGATAGCATTTAATGCTGTCTTTCCTGCTACAGGGAGTCCAATGTATCATCCTGAACTACTGGCGGAAGGGCTAAAACCGCATAGCATCAACTGTATGTATTTGACATGTACTCATGCCCCCAATTTACAGGTTGATATAACAGATACTTGTGAAATAAAGTTACAGGCAATCAGCTGTCATGCTAGTCAGATAACTAACTTTAGTCAGCTAGCTGAACGGATGAGAAATAGAAATAAGGCAACTGATAAACATGGTAACACAATTTATCAAGAAGGATTTAGGCATGTAACTTTTTCGTGAGTTTCCATTACTCATGTACAATTTTTTCTAAGTTGCCAAAGTGTGTTATAATTTGATACTTATGTTTTTTGGAGGTGTATTTTGGAAGAACTGACGTTGGGTATTGAAGAGGAATATCAGATTATTGACCCTGAAACAAGGGAATTGACCTCTTTCGTACAACAATTTTTAAAAGAAGGACGAATCTTTTTTAAGGACGATGATGTAAAACCAGAGTTATTACAATCTCAAATTGAAGTGGGTAGTCGAGTTTGTAAAGATATTAAAGAGTTGAGACAGGAGGTTATCCGTCTACGGAGCATGGTTGCCGAAGTGGCAGATAAAAATAATCGAAAGATTATCGCTGCTGGTACACATCCTTTATCACACTGGTCAGACCAGATTGTAACTGACCAATCTCGTTATATCCAAACTTTGTCAGATTTAAAACACTTGGCTAGAAGATTGCTTATTTTTGGCATGCACTTGCATGTGGGAATTCCAGACAATAATTTGCGAATTGATATTCTGAACCAGATACGTTACTTTTTGCCACATATTTTAGCCCTTTCTACTTCCTCTCCTTTTTGGATAGGACGCAACACAGGTCTAAAATCATACCGTAGTGTTATCTTTGAGGATTTACCGCGAACAGGTATTCCCGAATATTTTGAATCTTATGGTGCTTATGAGCGCCATGTTAATATATTGGTGAAAACAGGCAGCATAGAGAATGCTACTAAAATTTGGTGGGATGTTCGTCCTCATCCCAAGTTCCCGACCATAGAAATTAGGATATGTGATTGTGTTACACGAATTGATGATGTTGTTGCTATTGCTGCTCAGCAGTTCGTGATGGTATTGAAGGACGTTTGATTGATTTTGGCAAAGAAGCTGAAGTTCCCATACCTGATTTAATGGTTGAATTATTAGAAATGGTTGGTGATGCCGCTAAAGAACTAGGAACTCAAGAAGAGTTGGCACACATCCATAATATTTTGCGAGAAGGCACGAGTGCAGACAAACAAGTAGCCATATATCGCAAAACAAACAGTATTGAATCAGTGGTAGACTTTTTAGCAGAAGAAACGGTAAAAATGACTTGAGGAGTTGAAATTCAACAAACTCACTTTGGGAAATCAAGCTAAAGTCCTATATCATGTATGTTTGATTTTTGGTATAATTGTTTTAGATGTTTTATTTCACCTTATTTACTTTTTATACGAGTCAGTTGTTTTGAATTTATAGTATGACAGATTTAAATTTCAGTTTGCCCATAGGAATAATCACATTTAATTTTTTGTACTTAATAATTGCAAGGAGAGTCAAACTGTGATTTCAGAGGGGCTAGTAGTTTTTATAATAACAGTTCTTCTATTTGTTCCTGTAGCTCTAATTTCTATAAGAAGGCTTTTTGATAGAGGGATAGTTACTAGAGTAGCAATGTGGTTTATTATACCCGTTGCTGTTTCAAGTTTGGTAATATACTACTTTTCGCAAAGAGATTTACCTTCTTGGGTTATTGGTTTCATTATCTTCATCGTTGAATCTATGTTTATGCTAATGGTGATTTATACCCTTAATCGTTTTGTGGTAAAACCAATTCAGGAGCTTGTTAATATTGGTAAGCAACTTGCTAAGGGCAATTTTATGCTTGAGGTCAAAAATCAAAGCGATGATAATGGACTAGGGCAATTGGCAAATGCATTAAATCAAACTATTGTTAATCAAAATCATCTGCTTGTTGCAATTGAAAAAGTTGGTGAAGGTGATTTATCTAGTATGTTTATTCCGCAGTCGGAAAAGGATATATTAGGACTTGCTTTTCTTCAAATGACCACTAACTTAAATGATTTCTTTGAGCAGATAGTAAGTAACATTGATAGTTTCAATGATGTAGTTCATCAGTTGTCAACTACATCAGGTCAAATTGAGCATTCTATTTTGCAAATCAGTCAAGTCATTGAAGAAGTGGCACATGAAGCTTCAGAACAAGCTAGTCAATTGGACATGAGTACAAATTCCATAGAAAATATGGCACAAGCAATTGATGGTATGGCTCAAGGTTCACGAGAACAGGCTCAAGCTACTTCTGATTCAGTGTATGTGACAGATAAAATTTCAAGTGCTATTACTCAGGTTGCGGAAAATGCACGGGCAAGTGCTAGAGGAACAGCCGAAGCCGCTCAAGTAGCCCAACTGGGAGCATTCACAGTGGAGATGAACGTTGAAGCCATGAACTCCATAAGAAATAAAGTTGGTTTGCTTGCGGATAGGGTAAAAGAGGCTGGGGCACGTTCGGAAGAAATCGGTGCTATTATTAAAACTATTGATGATATTGCCACTCAAACTAACTTATTAGCTTTGAACGCCTCAATTGAAGCCGCCCGAGCAGGCGAACATGGTAAAGGATTTGCTGTGGTAGCTGATGAAGTAGGCAAATTAGCTGAACGGACAAGTACGGCTACGAAAGAAATCAGCATTCTAATCAACGATGTACAAAATACGGTTTCTGAAGCTGTTGTTGCCATGAATGAGAGTGCAGCAGAGGTCGAAACAGGAGCAGGACATGCTTTAGAATCAGGTCAAACCTTGAATAGTCTTTTGGTTGCAACTGACGGTGTTAATCAACAAGTGCGAGAAATTGCCGAAGCCGCTCAACAAATGACTGATTCATCAGATGCCCTCGTCCAAGCCATTGATTTGGTTTCGTCAATTGTTGAAGCTAACACAATGGTTACAGAGCAGATGTTTGAAACAACCAATGATGTCAAAAGAACAATTGAAATCATCGCTGATGCGACGCGTAAAAATAACATGTCCATTGATGATATTAGTCATGATATTTCGGATATTAGTGAACATATTAATCAAATGACTATATTTACTCAAAATTTGGATGAAATGGTGCAAGCATTACAAGATGTTGCTTCTGCTCTATCTTTCACTGAAAAACATCATGTTGTAACATTGTTCCGACTTTTCAAGTCTGACCATTTAGAATGGCTAAGACTCTTGCAAATGATGATGGCGGGCAAAGAACAAATTACTGAAAATGAAATTCCTTCTCATGAAGAAGGTGAATTTGGTCAATGGTATTACGATGAAGGAACATCTTCACTTGGACATATATCAGCTTTTACTCATATAGAAGAATCGAACTTGAGGTTTTATCAAAAAGTGCTAGAAGTGGTGCGGCAATATAATCGAGGCAATAAAAATGGTGCCGAAGCTGGTTTGCCCGAAGTAGAACGATACTTAAAACAAACGTTTGAATTGATATTGCAAGTACAAAGAATTGTTGACAGTGAATAGTGCCTGTTAGTTCCATGTTAGGATAGGCATTCTGCCTGTCCATGTACCGATGTAGGTGCTGTCTCATTACCGCACAGGATTTGTTTGTTGTGTGATATGAAACATGACCTACATGTACGGACTAGAAGCCCGTACAACGTTTACTTTTTTTGTACGGACTAGAAATCCGTGATACGTTAACACAAATTTTTCGGAAAAGCAACCCATGACTTTGTCTCAATTGTATCACATTAATGAGGAAAATTTAGCCTTACGAAGAGAATTTATTCATCTGAATAAGGAAGAAATTAAGATTTTAAAAAATCTAGCAAAGTGGGCTGAGCGTTGGGCTAAACCTATTGTCCACGAGTTGCATGATTTTATATTTAACGAATTTCCGACTACGCGAAGCTTCCTCGAAACGCATGCCAACAAAACACATAGATTACCAAATGAATTACGGCAACATCTTGATGAAAATCAAATTGAATATTTTAAGGATATTTTCAATGAAGCTGCTCGTGATGGTAACTTTGGGGTGGAGTACTATGAAAATCGAATAAAGCTAGGATACGCTAATGATATTGCCGACCTACCACTAAAATGGTATTTGGGGTGTTACAGCCATTACAAAGATTTAGTGCGAAAATATCTGTTTCGTTCGTATTTCTATCGTCCATTTTTCCGAGCAAAAGCTGAACGAGCTATTTTCTTGGCATTTGATTATGATATTCAAATAATTACAGATGTAGTCTTTAATAACTTTCTTCGCTCACTTGGAATACGCTTAGCATCTTATCAAGTGTCAGACCAACAGCATGACATTGCAGATATTTATGGTACAATTCAGGAATCATTACGAGAAGCAATTCTTGAAACACAACAGACAAGTGACCTACTAGCTAAAGCAGGAGATGAATTAGTAGGAGCAACTAGTCAGGTAGGAGAAGATATATCACAAATTGTTCATATCATTCAACAAGTTTCTGAAGGGTCTATGCACCAAGCTAACACAATAGGTGGTACAGCTGACGCAATTGAAAACATGTCACAGGCAATTGATGGAGTAGCCAGGGGAGCCCAAGAGCAAGCTGCAGCCGTCGGTAAATCGGCGATTATCACCGCAGAAATCTCTTATGTGATTAAAAAAGTAGCCGATAATGCTCAAGCAAGTGCAAACGCGGCGGCTCAAGCGGCTGACATTGCTCAATCAGGGGCAGACATGGTTGAGGCTACTGTGGATGGCATGCAAGCTATCCGTGACAAAGTTGAATTGTCCGCTCAAAAAGTGCGTGAAATGGGAGAGCGTTCAGAACAAATCGGAACAATCGTTAAAACGATTGAGGCAATTGCTACCCAAACAAATTTGTTAGCCTTGAATGCCTCTATTGAAGCGGCTCGTGCTGGTGAATACGGTAAGGGGTTTGCTGTTGTAGCAGATGAAGTGGGTAAGTTAGCCGAAAAATCAACAGATGCAACGAAAGAAATTGCTGATTTGGTCTCTAGTATTCAAGAAACAGTCGATGAAGCTGTTGTTGCCATGGATGAAGGAGCTCGTGAAGTAGAAACAGGAGTTTCTCAAGCAAATGAATCAGGACGTTCGTTAGCTAGTATCTTAAGGTCAACAAACGATGTTAATGACCAAGTGAGACAAATCTCTGCCGCCGCTCAAGAAATGAACGACTTGTCCAATCAACTTGTTGATGCAATGGATACAGTTTCTGCGGTGGTCGAACAAAACGCAGCACACATTCCATTAATGATATTGCAACCGTTAGCGAACAAAATAACATGGCAGTCCAAAAAGTAACTGATGCTGTAGAAGATGCAAATTTACAAGTCCAAGCAGTAAATGAAGCCATGCAAGCTCTGCATCAAATCGCATGCGATTTGCAACATGTAATGGCTCAATTTAAAATAAATAGTACAATCAGGTAAATTTTTTGTTGGGCATATCAATGTTCAACGTCTAGAAATCCGATTTTTTTGGGAAAATTGAATTTCTGAGTTTATATTTATGTACACTGGAAAGCGTGGATATCATCAGGAAAGAATTGCAATTGAGGAAAAAATTTATGAGATTTGGATTGCGAGTAAAGTTGTTTTTTGCTTTCTCTTTTATCCTTTTTTTCACCATCATAATAAGTGTTGCTAGTATACATAACCTTAAAATTATTGCCGATGAACTCCATGACATCATTACCATCACAGAACCTACGGTAAAAGAGGTAGACAATCTTATTGTAAATCTCTGGCAAATCAGTTACATTTCTCAAAAAATTGTTGCCACTGATAATTTATCAGAAGTAGATAAATTAGAGCAAAGTATCGCTGACTCAAGAAAAGAGTTTGATGAATCGTTTGAAAAACTAGAAATTTTAGTGACAGATGATGAATGGAAATCTCAATTGGATCAAGTACAACAGAACAAAACAGATTTTGATAATAATTTTCAAGCTATAATCACAGCACATCGGGAATGGATTAGCTGTCGAGAAAAAACTGTTGAGCTCTTAGAGACTTATGATAGTCTTGACCATGAATTAGAAACCATGCTATCTGAAAATGATAGTATTTTTGCCACTCGGCTCGAAAGTGTTTTAATTGACATGGAGGAAACACTCAGCAAAACATTAAACCAAAAGCACTTGCACGAATCACAAAACGGGTGGTTATATTTTAATTCCTTACAAGAAAAAGCAAATGAATATATTACTCAAATAAATAATGATGGTGTGCAACGCTTATTTGTCGAACTTCAAACGATTGTTTCAGGTGAATCAGGGATTCTTGCTTTGCACGAATTACAATTGGAAAAACACTCTAAGGCTCATAGCTCTCTAACTCGTATGGAGGACAATGTTGAGGATAGCATAGTGACTCTAAATACTGTTTTGGAGAATGTGTCTGATGAAAATGAAGCGGCAGGTAAGGATGTCGAAAAACGAGTAATACAGGCGAAACTGATTATTATTGGTGTTACAATTACTTCGGTGCTAATTGGTCTAATAATGGCATTTTTACTTTCACTTAGAATAAATGATGCTGTTAGTAGGATGATTAAAGCCGCCAGCCAAATTGCCACAGACTTAATGTCACTGGCTAGAGCTACAGCGGCTCTGGCACAGGGAGATTTAAGCCAAAGTATTATAATCCGAACTGAACCAATTATTTATAATAATGATGATGAGATTGGCGATTTTGCTCAAGTATTTAATGAGATGATATTGCGATTAAGCGAAACATGTGAGTCATTTGATGAGATGACTCACAGTTTGCGTTTGCTTATTGGACAGATTGTCGAAGGTGCAAACGATATTGGTGAAGCATCGGAACAACTTTCTGCAACATCTAGCCTTACAGAAGAAGCAACTGACAAAGTAACATCAGGTATTCATGAAATTACAGAAGGCTCAACTAAACAAACACATTCTATGAATCAAACGAAAGATACAGTTGTTCAAATGTCAAGAGCAATTGAAAATGTTGCAAGTGGGGCACAAGAACAAGCCTCTTCTATTGGGCGTTCTGTCATGATTACCAATCAGATTACATCAGCAATTCAGCAAGTTTTGACGAGTGCCCAAAACGGATCATTTAGTTCATCTGAAGCCCAAAAAGCAGCACATGAAGGAGCAGAGGTTGTTAAACATACAGTTGAAGACATGAAACATATCAAAAGAGAAGTTGATTTTGTGGCTGAGAAAGTTCATGAGATGGGGAGCCACTCTAGTCAAATTGGTCAAATTGTAGAAACAATTGATACCATTGCTTCTCAAACGAACCTTTTAGCTCTTAATGCAGCTATAGAAGCAGCTCGTGTTGGCGAACAAGGGAAAGGGTTTGCCGTGGTAGCTGATTCAATTCGTAAGCTATCAGAAAGGTCTACGATAGCTACTCAAGAAATTAGCAAGCTAATCGATGAAATTCAACGTACTATTAAAGAGGCAGTCAAGGCAACAGAGAAAGGAACTGTAGAAGTTGAATTAGGCGTTAATCGGGCAAATCAAGCAGGAGAAGCATTGGAAATAATTTTAGAAGCCGTCGAAACGGTCAATATTCAAATGGAAGAGATTTCTTCTGCCAGCCAGGAAATGGAACAATCTTCTAGTCAATTAGCAGATGCCATGGATTCTGTGTCGGCTGTTGTTGAAGAGAATACCGCCTCTACTCAAGAAATGTCTGCTAATTCTGATGAGTTCACGCATGCAATTGATACAATCATAGAAGTTAATCAACAAAACAGGTCAATTACTCAACAGGTTGCGAAAACAGCAGAAGAATTGCAAATCCAAATGGAGCAACTTGACCAAGCTACCAAATTACTAAAGCAAATGTCAGAAAATTCTCGTGACATGGTATCTAAATTTAAATTGTCTGATACTTATTCTAATATGACTGATGAACAAGTTTCTTATTTTGAATATTAACATGTCGTACAGACAATGTGTCTATACGACATGGTCTACTAAGATTGGAGTCATAGCATGGAAAAACAACTTGTTGTATTTAAGGTAGAAGACGAGTTTTATGCATCTGATATATCTGTGGTGGATAGCATAATTAAGATGCCTGAAATTACCAAACTACCACATACACCTTACTTTGTCGAAGGTGTAACAAATTTGAGAGGTACTGTAATTCCAATAATAGATCTACGAAAACGATTTGGCTTGTCAGAGGCTGAAATCGCCAAAGAGACGCGAATTATTGTGGTTGACATGGATAATTTGGTCACAGGCATGATTGTGGATGCTGTTACAGAAGTGTTACGTATCCAGGATGCAATCATCCAACCGCTTTCGCCGCTAGTTTATACACCCGCTTCACAATTCATGAGCGGTGTCGCTAAGCTAGAGGAAAAACTTATAGTTTTACTAGATTTTAAAAAGGTACTTTCGCAAGGTGAGCAAATTAGTTTACAAGAATTTACTGAATCACTTTAATACAAAATATTGAAGAAGAAAATTAGCAACATTTAGTATTTCATGTTAAACTACAGAGGAGTGTAAAAGTTTTATCTTTTGTGGGCAATAGCTGAAGCTATTTCACTTCCTCATCACTACATAACAGTCTAAAAATAGTGATAATTTCTATGGAAGAACAATTGGTCGTTTTTAACCTGTCAGATGAGACTTACGGAGTCAATATTCTCCAGGTAGAGCGTATTTTAAGTTATCAAGAAGATAAAATAACAGTTGTACCGGGTGCACCAAACTATGTCGAAGGAGTGCTTAATTTGCGTGGCATGATTATTCCGGTGATTGATTTACGTTATCGCCTTAATTTACCTTATGACACAGATGAAAAGACGGTGGATATAGTCGTTGTCGAATTGGATGGTAATCAAATAGGGTTAATTGTGGATACGGTAAAAGGGGTGCAGAAAATATCGGCAGATACTGTTGAGCCACCATCACCGTTGATAACGGGAGTTGATGCCGCTTATATTCGTGGAATTGCTAGAGATGAGGTACAAAATATTATTTTACTTGATTTACCGCAAATCTTTCCTAAAAGTGAGCGAGCTACAGATTAGGAGAATGGTTTAATTTATGGAAGAAGAAAGCAAATTCTTCGATTTTGATTTAGAAGAAGATGAATTAGATATTCTCATGGAAGATGTCAACGAATTGTTGCAGGATCTTGAAACTGGCATCTTACAGTTAGAGGAAAAAGCTGATGTGGAAGTCATTGGTGTGATTTTCCGCTCGGCTCATACGCTCAAGGCTTTGGCAGGAACTATTGGTCATTATCAAATGGCAGAGTTGACGCATGCTATGGAAAATCTTTTTGAGGCGATGCGTGACGGGGTTATTAAACCAACTGCTGAAGTGGCTGATGATTTGCTAGATGCGTTAGATACTTTGAAGATTCAACGGGATGAAATTTTTACGCGGGAACGGAGTGGGGTTGATGTAGATACAATTCTTGAGCAAATTCATGATTTGATGCATGGCGAAAAAAAACCTGTCGTTCAAGAAAAAGAGGTATCCGGTGGAGACCACCCACTAACTTCTGAACAAGTTGTCCAAATTGAACAATATCTGCAAGCAAGAAGAGTTGTTTTAGAGGCAAAAGTTTTTGTTGCTCCAAATACCTTTGCCCCAGCAGCACGCCTTTCACAAGCTGCTATGGCTGCTATGGATGCAGGTACGGTTATTGTTCAAGACCCTACGATGGATGATTTGGCAAATATTAAGCATGATAATAAATTGTATTTGATTGTTGTAGCAGATGAAGAATTAGAAGATGTCAAGAAAATACTTGAAGAAGTAGTTGATTTAACAATTGATTACATACGCCCTTATAGAGAAGAAGAGATTGAGTCGAGATTTGAAGATGATGAAGATGAGGAAGAATTTGAAGATGAAGAAATTGACACACTAGGTCAGATTTCAATACCCGACACAGAATATTTCACTGAAACACCTGTAGTATCTCCGTCACAAAAAGTTGTCCCTGTATCTGGCAAGACAACTCCAAGCCGAACGAAATCCAAACGCAGACCTAGCCGAGATGCAAAAATTGCTAAGGATAAAACTGTTCGCATTAGTGTGGAACGACTTGATAATTTGATGAATCTGGTTGGGGAATTGGTTACTGACCGCAATCGTTTGGTGCAGGTTGAGAGTGTGTTGCGTGCTCAATATGGTAAGGAAGGAGATATTAGTCAGTTGACGGAGATGACTACACATTTTGGGCGTGTGATTGACCAACTTCAAGAAGAAGTCATGCGGGCAAGGATGTTACCAATTGCACATTTGTTTGATAAGGTACCTCGTGTTGTGCGTGATGTTGCTCGAGCAGTCGGCAAACAGGTTAGAATGGTGGTTGAAGGTGAGGCAACAGAGTTAGACCGTTCACTTATTGAGGTTATTAATGACCCTCTTGTTCATTTAATCCGTAATGCCGTAGACCATGGTATTGAAACTCCAGAAGACCGTATCGATTCTGGTAAGGAACCTACTGGTATTTTATGTCTTTCTGCTGACCATGTGGAAGGGCAAATTCAAATTACTATTCAAGATGATGGCAAAGGAATTGACCCCAATACTATTAGAAATGTTGTGGTTAAGAAAGGTATTTTAACAGAAGAGGAAGCTAATCAACTTGATGATGAGGATGCAATAGATTTTATTTTCCGTCCTAATCTTTCTTCTAGTGATACTGTTACGGAATATTCTGGACGTGGGGTTGGGCTAGATGTTGTACGGACTAGCATTGAACAGTTGAGTGGGTCTGTAGTTGTTGAAAGTCAGATTGGAGTTGGAACAATATTTAGTGTTACGTTACCTCTTACGTTGGCAATTGTTGATGCTATGTTGGTTAAAGTACGCAACACTGTATATGCTATTCCGTTATCGAGTATTATTGAGTCCCTTTACTTATCGGAAGTGACCATTAGTACTGTTAGAAAACAACCAACTATTCGTTGGCGAGACTCTATACTTCCTTTGCTTGATTTACGAAAGTTTTTTGACCACCCTCGAATGAAACATGGTAAGGTTGATATTGTTGTTAAGCCTGCTGTGGTAACTGTTACATGGGGTAAGTTAAAGGTAGGGCTTGTTGTTGATAAAATTATTGGTAATCAAGGTATTGTTGTCAAATCACTTAGTCCTGTTATTGGCGAAATACCAGGTTTATCAGGAGCAGCGATTTTGGGAGATGGAAGTATTTGTCTGATTTTAGATATTCCAGGTCTCATCAACTCGGCTCTACAATTTAGAAAGCAAGGTGGATTCGCATGAGCAAACCTGAATCTCTGTGGCAACAGCTTATATCAGGGGCACAATCTGAAACTATGCTTCAAGCAGCAATGGATCATGCCGCCCTAAATTTATCTGATATGGTCGGGCAATCTATTACGATAGATGTACCAGGTGTTACAACGGTCTCTATCAATGATATGATTACTTATGTCGGTAGTCCTGAAGCAGAGATTGTTGGGATTTATCTTTTGATAGATGGTGAATTACAAGGACAGGCGTTGTTGATGTTTTCCTTGCATGATGCTTTTTATTTGATTGATTTGTTGATGGGCAGAGATGTTGGTGAGACTGTTGAGCTTGATGATTTAAGCCAATCTGCGTTGGCTGAAGTTGGTAATTTAATGCTGGCTGGTTTTCTTAATACTTTAGCAAACATCAGTGGTAAACCTTTGCGACCGTCACCGCCAGCTGTGGTGGTGGATATGTTGGGGGCAATCTTAAATTTCATTGCAGCTTCTGTTGGTGCTACTAGCGATGAGTTAGTTTTTGTTGAAACTATCTTTAAGGATACTGACCGAATTTTGGAAGGTCGTTTTTGGATTTTACCTGACCCAAGTGTATTTGAATCTAGTGCTAGTAATTTGTTTACATAGTCATAATGTGATAAAGTTAATAACGTGAATTAAACATCGCCAATTTGATTTTTATAGACAAATTCGTCCTGCAACACTTGGTGTTTATTTTAATTAACTATATTTATTAATTCAAGGTACGTTGTTTTTATTGATTTAGAGCGTATGCTTTCAAAGTTAGAGGCAAAGTGTGACACAGAATCTACGACCAGTTGCCATTGGTGAAATCATTGTCAGTAATAATGGTGACGATGTGTTAGTTGCTTATGGGCTTGGTTCATGCGTAGCGGTTTGCATGTATGACCCAATGTTGCGTGTTGGGAGCATGCTACACGCTTTACTCCCTACTAAGCCTAGTGATAATATTAACAGGGGCAAACCCACAAAGTTTGTTGATGAAGGAATATCACTATTGTTGAAGCAAATGCAAAAAGTAGGCGGAAAGCAAATACGGTACAAAGCATATTTGTGTGGTGGTGCACAAATGCTTTCTATTCCTAATTCAACCGATGCTTTCAATATTGGACAACGCAATATTGAAGCCGCTGAAACAATGCTAAAAAAAATGAGTATAGTAATACAAGCCCGTGATACTGGCGGTAAAGCAGGTCGTACGGTTAAGTTATATGTTGGTAGTGGACAAGTAACTGTAAGGACGTTAGGACATAAAGAACATGTTCTAGCTTAACAGGAAGTGAAAGGTAAGAAATTTTGTTATTTTCCAAAGTACATTTGAATATACTTGAATATATTTTTGTTAGGAGGGCATGATGTCTAAAGTAATGATTGTAGACGATGCTCAGTTTATGCGTGTACGTCTCTCCAAACTGTTGACCCGAAACGGATATGAGGTCGTTGAAGCTGAAAATGGAGAGCAGGCCGTAAAAGTTTTTAAATCAGCTAGTCCCGATGTGGTGTTAATGGACATAACCATGCCACATAAAGATGGCTTGGAAGCATTGAGCGAAATACGAGAATTTGATTCTAAAGCAAAGGTTATTATGTTGACTGCTTTGGGACAGGAATCGATGATTGTACAAGCTGTTCAGGCTGGTGCAAAGGATTATGTTGTGAAGCCCTTTAATCCCAAACGAGTTATGTCCGCATTAGAAAAAGTACTGGGGTAAATCGAATGGACGACCTTATCCGCGTCCTTGTTGTGGATGATTCAGCTTTTATGCGTTATACTGTTGCCAAATATCTAGCCACTGATCCTGATATTGATGTGGTTGGTAGTGCACGTGATGGTGTAGACGCATTAAGCAAAGTCTCTTCATTAAAACCTGATGTGGTTACGCTAGATGTAGAAATGCCTAAGATGGATGGGCTGACTGCGTTGAAGCATATTATGGCAAAACAGCCTACCCCAGTTGTCATGCTTAGCTCGCTGACTCAAAAGGGCACACGTACTACTATACGAGCTTTGATGCGTGGTGCGGTGGATTTTGTCGCCAAGCCAAGTGCTAAGGCAAATACCCGTACTGTGATGAAGGAATTGATTAGCAAAGTTAAGGCGGCATCCGGTGTGCGGTCATCATCCTCAACATTGACGTATACAGAACAATCACGCTCAAAGCAAAAGAGTGTTGGTTTACGTCCTTTTAATAAAGGGGACCCTTTAGTTATAATTGGTACATCCACCGGGGGACCACGTGCATTACAAGATGTGCTTTCATCTTTGCCCGCCAATCTTGTGGCGGCGGTATTAGTTGTACAACACATGCCAGCTGGGTTCACTCGTTCTTTAGCTAGTCGGCTTAATGAGATTAGCCCTTTGACTATTCAAGAGGCAATAGGTGGCGACCGATTAGCACAAGGATTGGTTTTGTTGGCTCCAGGGGATTATCATTTGGTTTTTAAAGACTATAAACGTGTTACATTAAATCGTGGTCCACGTCGGCGGCATGTGCGTCCATCTACTGATGTTACAATGGAATCGGCAGTTAGGTTTCATGGTTCATCTTTAATCGGTGTGATACTCACTGGCATGGGGTCAGATGGTACGGATGGGGCAAGAATGATTAAACAAGTAGGCGGTCGTATCATTGCTCAAGATAAATCAACAAGTGTGGTTTACGGCATGCCACGAAGTGTTGTTGAAGCAGGATTAGCAGACCGAGTTGTCCCTTTATCTGCAATTGCCTCGACATTGGCGGATTTTCTGAAATGAAAGAATGGGAATATAACCTCATCAAACGTAATATTTTTGAACTCATGGACATCGATTTGACTGGCTATAAGTGTGAACAGATGAAACGCCGCTTAGCAGCTTATCTCGTACGTTCAGGGCATGCTTCATGGACAAACTTTTTTAAGTCTATTCGCAATGACTCTACTGCTCAAAATAAACTTAAAAATTATTTGACGATTAATGTGTCTTCATTTTTTCGTGATGATGAAAAGTACATTTACTTGAGGAATAAAACGTTACCTGAACTTTTAACCAATGGTTCATCATTGAAAATCTGGAGCGCGGGCTGTTCACGAGGGCAGGAACCATATTCTATTGCTATTTTGCTTGCTGAGCTTACAAGTTTACGTCAACAGCACTATATTTTGGCTACTGACCTCGACCGAGCTGCCTTAGCCCATGCTAAAGCAGGTGGACCGTATAACGAGAGTGACATGACACGTGTTTCTGAATCACAGTTAAAGAAACATTTTATCCTTCGCGAAGATGGCTACTACGTTAATTTAAACTTACAACGAAAGATAAAATTCCAACAACATAACTTACTCACAGATAAATTTAATTCAGGTTTTGATTTAATTATCTGTCGAAATGTGGTCATATATTTTACCGCAGAAGTAAAAAACACGTTGTATAACCATTTTTGTCAGGCGTTGCGAATAGGTGGTATACTTTTTATTGGAGGTACAGAGATTGTCTCTAGGTATCAAGATATTGGATTTGAAACAGCAGGTATATCTTTTTATCGTCGAACTATGTAGGGGTTTACAAAGGCTATTATATGAGTAAGGAACTAATTCACTATTTTACACAATCAACTGTTGCTGTCTTAGAGATGGAATTAGGTCTGGAAGCAACATCTGGTGATGTGGTCTCTCTTAGCTCGAAATGTAGTATGAGTGATGTGACCGTTCTCGTCAGTCTTGTGGGAGAAGTTCAGGGCGTGGTTATGTATAGTATGGGTATGGATACTGCTTTGAGGATTGTGTCAGAACTTATGTTTGAAGAGTTTGAGGAGTTTGATGAGTTGGCTCAAAGTGGTATTAGCGAAATGGGAAATATATTTAGTGGACAAGGGGTACAACTTATGGAGGAGGCAGGCTTTCAAACAAAAATTTCGCCTCCAACATTGGTTCAAGGTCCTCAAGCCTCAATTTCAACTGTTGGCTTTGGCAGATATTTAGTTCCTATTTGTACTGATTATGGTGAAATTCAGATACACTTGGCTGTACGTCAAGATTGATATTTACCAGAAATTTAATTTCTTACTACTGAGCTTAGGGTAGGTGTGTGATGCAGACAGAACTTCTTAATGTTTTTATTGAATCAGCAAGTGAGGTACTTGAATCTGAATTAGGTGTGGCTGTTTCATGTGGAAAGGTCAGCACCAATGTAAGTACATATATAACTGATGATGTTACAGTGTTGATTAGTTTGGTAGGTGATGTGTCTGGTATTGCATTTTATAGCATGACCTTAGAAACTGCCAAAGCATTCGTAGGATGTATGTTGTTTCAGGAGATTGAAGAATTTGATGACCTTGCTCAAAGCGGTATTGGTGAGTTGGGAAATGTTATTACTGGGCAATCAGGTACAAAACTGGCTGAGATGGGGTTTGAGATACAAATATCTGTACCCACTTTGTTGGTTGGCAGTGGGTCAAGCATTTCGACACTAGACATTAAGCGTCACATTGTTATTTTAGAAACAGAATTGGGTCACTTTCGATTAAACTTAGCTTTGCGTGAATCTGCTACAGTAGATGACTTGTTTTGATCCCCATGTAAGACAGACTTCTAGCCTGTCCATCTGACACCATGTTTTTGTACAATAGTACGATTCCATTATTTACTACAAATAGAAATAGTTTCGGTAGTCCCAAAAATATCAACAGAATCTAATATTAATCTCTGCACATAAATCTTATAATTATTTTTTGTTTGCAATGTAATGTCAAATTGACTTTTATCTTGGCTAACATCAAAATAAACAGGAGAAGTACCACTACTCAAAACAGTATTTTCTCCTGTTTGTTGAATGGTAACATATATTGATGAGCAATCTTTTTGTAATATTGTTTTACATGCTACACTAACTTGCCACTTCCCAATAGGCACATGTAAGTTACGAATAGAAGTAGGTTCTGACGAAACCAAAATAAAAAATTGGTTATTTCTATCAAGAGTTGCAACTGTATTTGGGTTACTGTTGATGAGATAGCTTGGCACTATGATTGTATTGTCAACATGTACTGTAGGCATTTTGCCTGTGAAACGTTTAATACCAATTTTGGGGCTATCTCGCCGTACCCAAATCGCTGTTTGAAAATAATATGGCTTATAACCGACAAAATTTGTTAAGGTGTATAATTCAAAAAAATTCGGGTTTTGTTGCATTTGGCGACCACTAGGGAATGGAGCCATACCGTCATTGCCTGGCACATCAAACATAATCAAATCGGGTTTGCGATTCAAAACATACTCCCCGTCACCAAATTCATGCCCTGTCCAACCGCTACCTATCTTTTCAGATGGCTGACGGGCGATATGATAATCATTCAAACCAAGCATGTCTATCGCTGGCAATCCTGACCAGTACGGCACAGTTCCAGCCGCATCTACTGCAATTAAAGGCTGTTCTTCGGCAAATCCTTCTTTTAACATGAGTCCAATCACCTGCCCATCCCATGGCCACAATTCAACTAACACCCGCCTATTTTTGGCATCATTTCCTTGATTATACATGTAAAAGCTCGCCGATAATATCAAAATGATTATCAGGATTGCATAATGACCTGAACTTTTAAGATAAGCTTCCAGACCCAACATGCCTTCCGCGACAATCAATGCCATTAAGACAATCATGGGCACTAAATGTCGCCAGCCAGGAAATACATCTCCGCCAATAACGACCACATAAACAAGCCATGCATATAAAGGAATGACAAGAAAAATTGCCTTTACTCGTTGATGTTTATTGATTAGCATGATTACCAGAGATATTAACACAAATTCTAGTAAAGGTCTAAGGGCAAAAATACCAATCCGAACATATCTAAGTCCCTCCTGCATGCGATGAAGTGATGTATTTGCTTTGATGAGAGCCGTATTTGGTACAAACTCGCCGTAATAAATCAAACGAAAGAGGAGTTGCCCCTGATAGAACATAACGGGTAGTATGATAAGATAGGCAACAATGTTAAATGTTGTTCTGTTAATACCTCGTATCAAAATAATCCCCACAACAGCCGTTATAGTAAATATGATTCCGTCGGGACGGATAATGCAAATCAAGGCAAAACATAAACCAGGCAATTGCATTTCTTTAGGGGTGACTGTTTCTTTTTCCAGGATGGGATAGCAAAGGATAATCCCCCAAGCTAACAATCCTACCAGCAAAGGTTGTTCCAATCCACCAATTGTCCAAATTGCAATCGGTGCCGCTAAAACTACTGTCAGCGAACCAACCGCCATAGGTAACAATTGGCGAATGTTTCTAGCAGGATAGGCATACACAATTGCCCCAATCACAAATGATATACCAATCATGCCCAAAATACGAGTGGCATCTATCAAGTCAATACCCAGCCATCCCAAAAAAGCAGTTAGAAGTATCCATAATAAATTGGAGTATCCTTCGACAGGGTAGCCGTCTGTCCATACCAAACCATACCCGTCCAAAAGATTGTTGGCGTATCGCAGGGAAATTAATGCATCATCTACGATGAAGGGCATGTAGTAATTAGCATGAATAGCTAAGGTTATGAGGGATATGACAATTTGAAACCCTGCTGAAGATAAGGCTAACTCTTCTTGTTCTGTTAATTCGAGATAAGATATTTGTTCCCCTGTTGGCAATGAAACAAATTTAGTACGGTCGGGAGAACGATTAAAATCATGCATAGTCTTATCGAAAATAACCACATAAAAATGATTTTCATCATCAGGGGTAAGCCCAAACGTTGCCATGTCTAAAACTTCTTGCTTAACAATTGCCTGTCCTTCAACTACTTCCCAACGTCCACCAATGACATACGGATAAAATATGTAATCGTGCAGATAGTACTGTGGGAAACGCCATCCATCTGACAAGATAAGGGTTTGTTTGGGCGGAAAATTTTGAGTGACTAAGGCTATACTAGCTTGATAGTGGCTATCTCGTTGATTGATGGTGGCATCGCTTAATAGTTTTGGTGATTCGCCGCCAAGTGGATAGGTGGGAGCAAAAATAAAAATGATACTATTTAAGATTATGATACCTGCTATGAAATAGGTTTGATAGGCAGGTTTTAGCCAATTTGAGCTATAGATTACTAAAGCACTAACAATTAATAATGCGGGCAAAAACACGAACACCAAACCTTGTTGTCCCATGTGAATGAAAGCATAATAAGCAATTGAAGGCAGTATCCAACACAGAATAAACCACAGACGATGGTCTTTCATGAAATTTAGCAGTTCGATTTTGTTTAGCAGTTGAGCTTTTTTGATAAGTATAACTCCCCAAATCAAAAATGGAATCAATGCTAAAGCCCAGCCGTACATGGTGTACATTGTCAGTTTACGCATGTTGCGAATGAAGCCGACCATGCCTCCTTCGGCAAAAACCGATGTTGTATTTGTGAAGGCCTCCGAATATTTTTCCAAAATTAAGAAGTACTGTTCAGGTCCACCATGTAGCCATAGCAATGGTACAAACCAAAAAAGATTAACTACAAAAAGCACCCCAAGTGCTATGAATCGTTGTCGCCATGTGAGATACCAGGCCACATACAAAACTAACAAGCTCAAGAAAACTTCCGTTTGTGGACGAAATCCACCTGCTAGGGCAATCCAAATTGCCGTTGGAATTAATAATTTTTCATCTCCACCACTTAGACGATACATCAAATAAACTGCTACAAGAATTATATAAGTATCAAACACATGCGGTAGGGCAATTTCACTGTAAAACCAAAATAGAGGACTTGAGGCTAAAAATAAAGCGGATGCCAAGCCAACTTTCTTATTGAACATTTCTTTACCAAGCAGATACATGAAGGATACGGCTAATCCGCTACTAATGACACTAATTAACACTAGGGTTATTTGGGCATCGGCGATAAATAAATTGATAGCCTGCCCTAGAAATACAAATAGTATGTAACCTGGTGCCTGTGGTTGTCCAGCGGCAACATCAAAATGCTCCAAACCAAAAGCCATGTTGATGCTGTCCCAGTGATATAAAATCTTACTGGTAAAAGGTAGCCGTGTCAGGACGGTGATAATAAATAAGCCAACAACAATATATATCTCTCGTTTATAATTCCGTAACTTAAATATTGTTACTCCTCCATATACTGTTTAACCAAAGCCAATATTTGGTCTATCTCAAAGCCTCTTGCCAATTCTCGAATCTTCTCTTCGTTGCAAAAGGAATGTACTTCTCATCCATTTCCTCCAACTCGGATGCTTTCTCTCGCACTTGACGCATTCTTCCTAATGTTGCCAATTCAAAAAGTACTTCCAATTCCTCTTGTGGTGGCGGTACAATTTCGGTTGGACTAGGCACCTCATCATCAAGCTTTTCAATAGATTCTTTGTCTTCATATATCCAATCTAATTTCAAATGTGTTTCCAAAAGATAAAGTAATTGCTTCAATTCGATTGGTTTTGGTAAAAAGGCATCACATCCCGCTACACGACTCTTTTCTTGATCCATGTCAAACACACTAGCTGATACAGCAAAGATAACTACATCTTTCAATTCGGGATCCCAATGGCTCAAGAAGACTAATCATTACGGTACGATTGTAGTCTTTATCATCTACTACCAACACTTTTCGCCGTTCACCATTGTACCCGACGATATTGCGTTTTTCCATCAATTTTTCTTCTGCATCAATATACGCTATAGGAAAATCCAACTCAAACCAGAAGGTACTCCCTCGCCCTAGTTCACTTTTAACCTCAATCTCACCGCCCATTATTTCGACCAATTGCCGACTGATTGCCAAGCCTAAACCAGTGCCAGCCGCTCGCCGTTGGGCATCACCGACCTGTTCAAATGGCATGAATATTTTGTCCACCTGCTCAAGAGTCATGCCGACTCCTGTATCGGCAATCTCAAAACGGATTGTGATTAGGGACTCTGATTCCTGATTCCTAACTCCTACCCTCATAGATACTTGCCCTCTATCGGTGAATTTGACCGCATTCCCCAAAAGATTAATGAGAACTTGTCGTAGGCGTTTCTCATCGGCACGGATACCTGTTGGCAGGGTGGTTAGTGATTCGTAGACAAATTTGACATCTTTTTGTTGGGCTCGCATGCGGATGATACCTGTAATACCTTCCAAGAAATTGGGGAAATGTATGTCAGTGGTATAGAGGTCCATCTTGCGGGCTTCAATTTTAGAAAGGTCAAGGATATCATTGATGAGAGTTAGTAAATGGCTACCGCTTTGATAAATGACGTTCACGCCTTCAATTTGTCTCTCATTCAGTCCTCTACCACGTTTGAGGATTTGAGCATAGCCAAGAATACCATTGAGCGGAGTCCGCAGTTCATGACTCATGTTGGACAGAAATTCACTTTTGGCTTCGTTGGCAACTTCTGCTTGCTTCTTAGTAATAGTCAACTGCTGGTTTGATTCAGCAAGTTCTTTTGTTCTTTCAGCCACCTGAACTTCAAGTCGTTGCCTTTGAGATTCAATTGTTCTGACTCGTAAGGTAAAGACCCCAAACACACCACCAATGAGAATTACTGCCATTAAACTCCTAAACCACCATGTTTCCCAAAATGGTGGTTCAATGTGTATGTTTATGGCTATGCCACCTTCATTCCACATGCCATCATTGTTAGATGCTTTAATGCGTAAGGTATACTCACCACCAGGAATGTTGCTATAACGCCCGAAACGTTTTGTTCCAGCATCATACCAATCTTTATCTAATCCTTCCAGCATGTATTGGTATTGATTTTTTTCAGGTCGAGTGTAGTTCAAACCAACAAACTCAAACTCAAAAAAATTATGTTGCCAATCAAATTTAGCACTTTCCAATCCTTCGGGAGTGGTCCCAGTATCAATGGGTTCGCCATCCTGCTTGAACGATGTTAAAACGACATGTGGGGGATAACTGTTGCTAATCAATTGGTCGGGATAAAAACTATTCACCCCACTTATGCCGCCAAACCACATTTCGCCATCTGTTGCTTTAAAACCACTACCACCATTAAAGGTATTGCCTTGTAAGCCATCTCCTTGGTCAAACACCTTAACCACTGTTTTAGTTTGGGGGTCAAACTGTATTAAACCATTACTACTACTTAACCATAAATAGCCAATATCATCCTCTATAATGCTAAAAATATTATCGGTTGGAAAACCAGAAACCTTGTCAAACCGTAGGAATGTTTTGGTCTGTTTATCAAACTTATTCAAACCGCCACCACTTGTTCCAATCCATAAAGCATCATCAGTTGTTTGGTAGATACTAACAATCGAATCACTGCTAATACTATCAAGGTCGTTTGGGTCATGGGTATAGTGGCTAAAGGTTTCTGTAGCTTTGTCAAACCGATTTAAGCCGCCTGCATTGCCACCCATCCAAATCACATCTTCAATAATATCATGGTGAATAATAGTCACGTATAGGTTGGTAATAGCTTGCGGGTCCTCAGCATTAGGTTCATAGTATGTAAATTCATCGGTGATTCTATCCAATTTGGCAAACCCTTTATTACGTGCCCCTAACCACATAACCTCTGGATTTTCAGGCTCTTCAAACATTGTCTGAAAACTATCTACCTCGGTTTCATATCGCTTGATGACATGTCCAGTAGCACGGTCTAGCAGGTTAATAGCCCCTGTGGTAAAGGTAGTCACCCACAAAATTCCATCAGAGTCTTCATAAAGTGCAATAATATAATCGCTGTCGAGTGTGGCTGGGTCATCTGGGTCATGTAGGTATTGAGTAACTTGCTTAGTTTGAGAGTCGAGTTTATTCAAACCAACTTGAGTCCCAAGCCATATATTACCATCACTATCCTCATAAATTGATTCGACCACATTATTACTCAAGCCATTGTGTTGATTATATAACTTGAAGTTTTGGGTATGTGGGTCATATTTATCAATCTGCCCCGCACCATGCGTTATCCATAAAATACCAGTTCTGTCTTGATAAAATTGGGCGATGCTATCACTGCTAATACCAAATGGGTTATTTGGGTTATGGGAAACAGAAGTAAAAGTTTCACTTTGTTTATCGAACCAAGTTAAGCCCAAATCCTGAAACCAATCACCTATCCACAATGTACCATGACCATCATCATACAAAGCCACAACTAAACCATCTCGTAAACTGTTAGGCTTATCGGGGTCATGTTGATAGCGAGTAAAAGTTTCGGTTTCAGTATTGAATTTTGCCAACCCACCACCAAGACTACCTAGCCATAAAATTTCAGGGTCATCAGCATCGGGGGTGATGGCAAGTACTATGTTATCTGGGGACTGAAAACTATTCTCATCATCAGGGTCATGCTTATAATTGGTAAAGGTTTCGGTTTCGATGTTAAATTTATCCAATCCGCCTCCCCATGTCCCTATCCATAAAATATTGGGGTCAATTGGGTCGGGTACAATTCGCCAAATCTCTGGATAACTAACACTATTTGGATTATTTGGATCATGTTCATAGCGAGTTACATCGCCTGTTTCTGTATCAAACTTATTAAACCCAGCTAGCAAGGTTCCCACCCATAAAATATTAGGATTGCGTGCATCCTGCACCACCTCTTGAGTGCTATTATCGCTCAAACTATTAGGATTATTCGGGTCATGCAAGTAGCAAGTAAATTCCCCCGTTTTGCGGTCAAAGCGATTCAAGCCGCCCTCTGTTGCCAGCCAAAAAATATCAGGGTCGCTACTATCCTCAATAAAGCGGTCAACTCGGTCATCAGATAAGACATTTGGTCCCGCCTCATAGATTTTTAGGTCATAGCCATCATACCTAAACAAGCCACTGGTCGAACCAACCCACAAAAACCCATCAGAATCTTGCATAAAGGATTGGGTTACTTTCTTCTTCACATCAAATACCTGCTCAAATTTCATATCAGGTTTCTGAGCCTGACCATCTGACCAAAAGCCAAACAGTGCCAACATTGTTATACATAAAAGTGTAATCTTTTTCAAAATGCTAAACGTTTTCATTATTCTCCTCAACTCCTAAAAATTCAATTTTTCCAAAAAGATGAGTAATTACACCCACACCGCAAATATCTGTTTATCCTGGAATTTAATTTGCTCTTGTTTGTATGTCTTATTTTTATTAAAATCATAAATTAGCAAATAACCTTCTTTCAGCGAATAACTATCGAGATAATCACTCAACTGTAGCAAGCCTACTTGATGTAATTTGATTCCATACCAGCGTTTCAGTTCCAGAACATAGCGTTTATCATGATAGGTAATGACAATATCCATGCGGCGTTCATCTGCCACAGTCGGCTCCTTGAAATCAAAGCCCCTGCCATTTATGATTGGTCTTAGAAAAGACAGAAACAATAAACGTCCCTCTCGTTCCAAAAACTTCGCATCTCGATTGGAATAATGCTCTTTCATAAATACCTGAAACCGAAGGAGAACTAATTTGACATCTAAACCATCATCATTATAATATTCAGGACCGCCAAACCCATTCACATCACGATATTTTGTTTGGAGTAACTTGGACAGCATGTAAAAATAAATTTTCTGCTCGAAAACCCGATTATGAATTTGACAGCGTCCCCGTTCTGATGCAACGATAATACCATACAAATACCCTAAATTAACCACTGGATTAATAATATTAAAAGGCAAACTATCGCCGCTAATAACTATTCGCGAAATCCAGTTATACAATTCTTGATTGTTTTCCAGGTTCTTGCCCAAGCTATCAAACAGGGTGGTAGTGTAACCTTCATTGGTGATCATCTTGAAAGCCTCTTCCACATCGGCGACTGCCCAACCCTTATCTTCTCGTTGAGACACAATGTCTTCATCAATGAATTTGCACAATTTGCTGACCAGATATGGGTAGCCCGATGTATAGTAATACAGCTTTTCAGCAATGGACTGCATGTCGAGTTGGATATGCTTGTCATGGCTATAATCGTGTAGCATCGTGCCAATTTCATGAGGATTGAAGCTCAAATCTACCTTAAAATCAACTGCAATATTCCATGGACTATTATATCCTCCCCATCCCCCTCTCTCTATGGGGGAGGGGTCATGTCTGAACTTCGTCTTCAATGTTTTTATATCATGCACTCCCGCCAAGATGACTGATTGAAAAGTGTAATCCTGACCCAAATCTCTTTGCAGATATTTGTTCCGTAACATACCAAGGAAATGGAGAAATATTTGGTTATTACTGCTTTTGTCCACCTCATCAATCAGCAGAACAACTTGTTTATTTAATTCTGACACATATTGAGAAATGAATTGCGATAATTCCGCAAAATCATGAACCTGTTGGGAAGCTTGGGCAAAATAGTCAGAATTCTTTGGGTTGATAAACATCATAGTGCGGGCAATGATTTTCAGGAAAGCAGGGCAAAAGCTTTCTTCATTAGCAAAAGGAGCATCTCCTACTCCCTCAAAGCTGATACTCCAGACCACATAATCATCCCTCTGATTCAAGTGTCTACTTAAAATAGACAATGTAGTCGTTTTGCCAAATTGGCGAGGACGATTGATGGTGAAATACTTTCCTTTTTCAATTAATTGGAGGATGGATTCCAATTTTTTTGATGTATCTACCATGTAATGTCGGCTGGGGATACACAGTCCTGTATCGTTAAATTCTCTTTGCATTATAAACTCCTTATTTTGTATATCAAAAAACCTATTGTAGGAGCGTATGGCCATACGCCCTTAGTACTAGGGCTGTTCACAAAACTTGCTTTTTCATGTCAAAGCAAGCTTTGACGCTCCAATTTATCTTGTCAAAAAATAGCATTGAACAGCCCTACCC
>NBMH01000199.1 GCA_002084875.1 Anaerolineaceae bacterium 4572_78
AAAAATCGCCGCCGATTTCACGAGCAGATACGCTATAACAAATAACATTTAAATTAGACCAGTCTGGTTTTGGAGCAGGGATTAATCCTTGTTGAATGGCATGGGCAAATGCAAGTTCGTCTTGTAACCGCTCATTGAGTTTTTGCATGCTCTGATTAGCCATTTTTAATTCAAGGGTACGTTCAACGACTTTGTGTTCCAAATTTTCAACAAGAGCATTGAGCCGAGATGTAAGTGCATTAAACGTTTGAGCTAGGGTGACTAACTCAACGGGTCCAATTAATTCGGCTTGTTGGTCAAGGTCGCCCTCATAAATAATGGTTGCTGTATGGGTTAAAGATTCGATAGGTTTAGTAATAATTCTAGAGGTGATAGTCGCTCCCCAAAGGACAAACACCATCACTAATAAGGCTACCAAACTGGCGATTTTTATAGAGCGGGTTGTTTCTGCTAGAGCATTTGCTTGAGTGTCTTGGATTATCACTTGCCACCCCAAACTTCTTAACAAATCCAAATTGACTTGACTAGTACTACTGAGCGTGGAGTAGGCTAATATAATAGGACGATTTTGTTTGTTTTTGGCAAGTGTCCAATCAGATTGTTTTAGTGATTCGGCATGCAAAATATCTAATGTAAATATATCCGTTTCCACCGATTGATTAATATTTTCTTCATGTGCACTGGCAATAATCACACCATTGGCATCAAGTAAACTAATTTCACTCATTTCCTCAATGTTGAGGCGACTGATAAATTGTTGGATGTCACGGATTTGGTAAGTGGAAGCTAAAACGCCAATAGTTTCATTTGTATGAAAATTTAGAACACTTACGGCTATAAAAATTGAGGCAAATTTTGTTTCGGGGTCAAGAGTGAGATTGCCGATATAAATATCACCTTGTCCATAAGACCAAGTGGTTTGCCACCATTCTTCGTCCCCATAAAAAAAATGAGGGGGATTTTTTCCTTGTGCGGCTACTAATCCTCCATAGCGGTCGGTTAAACATAAATCCTTGTAGAAATTGTGTGTTCCTCGAAATTTACTAAGTGCGGTTGATTGGTCGTTGGTTCGATATTGTCGAACAAAATCACTGTTTTCTTCGGATGTTTGCCAACGTTCTTCTTGTGCGATGAGGAATTGATGGATTTCCTCGTTGGTTCCTTCATAATTAACATTAGCAGATAGTATTCCTTCAACGATTGCTGTTTCACGGCGACTTAAAGAAAGCAGGGAATTTGTTTGCTTTTCGAGCATGTTGCCTATCCGTTCGGCATTTATTTCGGCAATCGTTTGAAAATTTTGTCCAACCCGTTCTATTTGAGATGAACGAATAAGAAAAATCAATACACCTGCAACTAAAAAGATAGAGACCGTACATATTCCGATAAAAAATAAGGATTGTTGGGTGGTTAAATCAATACGAACATGGTATTCCGCATCGGGGCGTAAGCGAAAATGCCACAGAAGTAAAACCAAGTAGGCTATATTCAAAATAATCAGCATCATGCCCACAGGAAGATATTGGCTTATATTAAGATATGTCAAACGATTTGGCGAGTCAAACAAATCTGTAGCTAACATGCCCGCCGCACCAAGCATGGTAAAGACAATGGACAATGGCACCCAACGAAATTTATCAATAATACCAATTTCAAGTGGCACGACTACTAATAGGAGAAAAACGACAATCTGATAATTTACGACAAAGAATGGCATGATAACAGCAGCTAGGATTTGGCTAACGGCTATGAGGCGGATACCAAATATGAATGGATATTTGGGAACATGCATCTTGCCTGTTTTACGTGGGTATGCCAACCACCAGGCAATGCAATGGACACATACTAGCAATCCTATGAGACCACCTACAGCCAGATGTAGCCATTGTCTCGTCTGATTGTAGGTGATTAACAAGGAAATACATCTTAAAAGAAGTATGCTTCCTGAAACTAATGTTACAAACCAAAATGGATGCTTAAAACGAGCTAATAGTGTGTGCATTATTTATCATGTATTGTCAAACAAGAAACCTTTCAGGTCTGACAGGTTACTTCCCACCAGTAATTGTTGAGTCAGCTATAATTGCATCTTCGGCAGATTTGACGGCATCCTTACAATTTTGAGGGATTTTATCCTCCCAATCATGGTAAGGAGCTAGACCTACCCCACCCGACTTTAAGGTAGCAAGTTCAATGCCTGCATTCAATTCCCCGTTAGCAAATTTTCTGACGGCATTGCCAGAAGCAATATCCACCTTTTTCGAGGCACTACTAATTAGCACCTCCCTCACTTCGGGGTAAGTGAAATATTGGTCAACATCCACCCCAATTGCCATGTGTCCGGCTTCTTTTGCCGCCAATAAACCACCATTGCCAGTATTACCACCAACGCCGAAAATCACATCGGCATTTTGGCTGATAAAATCTTGCCCTATGACTTTACCAGTATCGGGGTCATCGAAATCAGGAATATGCTTATTAAAGGTGACAATATCGGGATTGAACTGTTTTGCCCCGTTTTGATAGCCGGTGACGAAACCAATTACCGGCGGAATTTCCATGCCTGCCACGCTGGCTATTGTTCCTGTTTCGCTCATGCAAGCCGCCAGCACTCCCGCCAAATAACCTACTTCATCTTCTGCAAACATTAAGCTGGTCACATTGGTTAAGCCGCCTTCAACAGAATAGCAATCGCTCACGGTATCTGCACAACCAAATCCTGGAAAATAAGCGTTACCCACTATAGCAAAGTGGACATTGGGATTTTTGCGAGCCGCTTTCGCTGTAGCATCACCAAACAAAAAACCAACGGTAATGATTAAGTCATTTCCTTCGGTGATGAGTGTTTGAATATTCTGCCCATAGTCTTCAGCCGCAGCTGAAGCGACATAGGTAAATTCTAAGCCCATCTCTTCAGCTACTTCTTGTGCTCCCTTCAAGGTATACTCGTTGAAGGATTTATCATTTTCATTAACAGAATTCAAGACAACCCCCACCTTTAATTTTGGTTCAGGTGTTGGCTCGGATACAGTGCCGCCACAAGCCGTCAAGAATGATAACACAACTATTAAAAATACATGAAAGTGTTGTTTGTTAGACATTTTTACTTTTCCTCCAATTTCCAAAATTATATAACATAAACTGACTTAATTATAGCAACATTACTGAAAATTGAAAACCAATCGAAAGGCTTTTTCAAAATAACAGTTCATAACTTTTAATTTCTTAAGGAATGAATACAATGTTACCATGATGAAATCATTGAAATTTGTTCACATATCGGACATTCACATATCAAAAAATAACGAAGCCTCGTTTTTAGTGACTGAGGACATAACTCGATTTTTCAAGGAGACAATCGAATTATTAAATATTTTGCCTGCATTAGATTTTGTATTTATTAGCGGGGATTGCTTGAATAGTGGTCGTGAAATCGAACTGTTCCAGTTTCAACAAATTTTGGCTCAATTAGAAAAACCTGTTTTTATTGTACCAGGTAATCATGATGGTAACGTATCAGATGCTCCGAATGTATTTACTCAACGACGATTTGCCTCGATATTTAATCCTCAATATGCCGAACGTCCTCAAAATGGACAGGCAGGCTATTTTTCCATCAGTGTTAAAGATGACTTTCAGTTGATTGGTCTTGATACTAGCATACCCGGTCAAGTAGAAGGTCAAATCGACGACGAACAATTAGCTTGGCTCGAAACCGAATTGAAACGCCATGCCGATAAATTTATCATCGTTGGCTTCCATCACCCGTTGCATCCTCTGTGTGAAAAAAGCAAGACAGGGTTATGGAAAGACATGTTCGTTTGTCAAAATGGAAAAAAAGTACAAAAATTGTTGGATACCTATAAATCGGTAAAAATCGTATTATGTGGTCATCATCATATCAGCAAAGCTTTTAGCATGGGAAGCCAACTTCATTTAGCTTCACCACCATTGGCAAGTTTTCCATGTGGGTATCGAATTATTCATTTGACGGAGCATGGCGACGACTGGAGAATAAACTGGAAAACAAATTATGCTCCAGCATTTATTCGTTCCAAAGCCGCTACTCAATTGATAACGAGCCAATTTGCTTTGGAGTATGATGCCGAAAATCCGCATAATTTTATCAATGGGCTGTAGAAGACTTCAAGTATGGTAGGGCTATTCAATGCTAGTTGTAGGGGCGTACGGCCGTACGCCCCTACTATATCATGGCTGTTCAATGCTATTTTTGACAAGATAAATTGGAGCATCAAAGCTTGCTTTGACATGAAAAAGCAAGCGATTTGATGCTCCATTGTGCGACCACAGCCATGTTTTTTGTTTTAACATTAAACAGCTCTAAAGTCCCGTACTCTGTGAGGTAATTATTCACTCATCCCTCACCCCACTCCCGCCCCCTCCCAGCAAACAGGAGGGGTGCAGTCACTTTCCCACGCAGGCGAGGGATTGAGGGGGGTATCTTGTTCCCTCTCCCTGTGGGGAGAGGGCTAGGGTGGGGTGAACGGTCACAATATTATTCAGTAGGAATTTCTGGTATGACAACGACGGAATCTTCTTGACCATATTCGTTGGAAACATACTCATCTGCTTTATCATCATTTACCCAGTTATCTCCACCAAGAAAATACTTGAAGTGATATTTCTCACCAGGCGACAATTCGATGGTTTTACTATAACCACCTTTTTTCAATCTTTTCATTTTGTACTGTTTGGTGTTCCATTCGTTGAAATCACCACACAGATAAATATCTTCTGATTCAACTTCAAACTCGAGTTTGAAAGTAACACGGTAAGAATTGTTCTTTTTCACATAAGTTTTTTTAATCATAATGCAATTTTTCCTTAATCTAATATATTCGATAAACATCAAATTAAAATTTAACCCATCGATTATAACCATTATTTATTTTTTGGCAAATTCGATATATAATTTGTGATGTGTAAATTAAATTCGATGTTGAAATTCGAGACAGCTCGACAAAACCGTCTAACATCAAGATTTTTGGAGCGAAAAAGCTTGCTTGTTCATATCAAGGCAAGCCTTGACCCTCCATAGCAATTGACCAATATTATTATTGTCATGATATTTCATAAATTTCAAAAATGTGCGTATCTGTTGTGGTTGCCCTGTTGTATAAAATTTATGTTTGGAATCAAAACCATGTTTCGATTCCATTTTTATATCATGCTTGATTAATAACCGTTCCACCTGACAAGCAACAGCCAAACCTGAATCCAAAATTGCGACATTATTTCCTACCATTGCTTGTATCGTTGAGTCTAAAAGTGGATAATGAGTACATCCTAAAACGAGTTGGTCAATGGGATAACGCAACATAGGCTCAAGATAACGATGCAAGGTATGTCGAATTGTGTTGCCTGATAATTCACCTGCTTCGATGAGTGGTACTAGGTCATGAGCAGTTTCGATATGAAGGTGTATTTGTTGGGTATATCTTTGACTCGTTTGCTGAAATAATGTCCCCAGTAAAGTTCCCTCTGTAGCTAACAAACCAACATATCCCGTTTTTGTAGCTAAGGCAGCGGGCTTAATGGCGGGTTCTAACCCAACAATGGGAACAGAAAATACATTTCGTAACTCAGTTAGGGCAGCTGCACTAGCTGTATTACATGCAACAACGATAAGTTTACATTCTTGTTTGAGCAAAAATGAAACTATCTCCCGCGAAAATGAAATTATCTCATGGGCAGGACGTGTGCCATAAGGGCAATGATAACTATCTGCTACATATATCGTTGACTCATGTGGGAGATGGCGGATAATATGTTGCCACACGGTTAAACCACCTACCCCCGAATCGAAGATACCAATGGGATGATACATGATTTTAGAATTAATCTATTGCTGGCAAAATTCCACGAATGTTTTAAAAATACGGCGAGCTATTTCATTTTCTGCGACTAACATTTCAGGATGCCACTGCACACCCCAAAATAATGGATGGTCAGCTAAATCAATTGCCTCAACAATTTTATCGGTAGCCCAGCCAATTGCCCGATATGATTCAGGTAAATTTTGGATTGCCTGATGATGAAGGCTGTTGACCATGAACTTATCGGTCTGCAATGCTTTGGCAAGTGACGAATCTGGCATAAGAGTTACTTCATGAGCTAAATGGTTGTAGGCATATCCCAAGCTAGTAAAATTAGCATGTTTTTCAGTGGTATCAAGTTGAGAATCTATATCCTGCCATAGCGTGCCTCCACCTGCTACGGTCATCAACTGAATGCCACGACATATACCCAGCAATGGTTTTTTGTCTTTTATTGCCCATTGACAAAGGGAAATTTCAGCTTTATCACGTTTAGGTTGAGTACGACCTAATTTGGGGTGGCGAGATTGGTTATAAAACTTGGGGTCAATATCCTCACCGCCTGCAAGTAATATACCATCAGCCATTTCATACAGTTGTCTCAAATCGTCGTCATTCAAATCAAGCGGAATTAAAAAAGGTATGCCATCCGCTTGTAAGACAGCTACAATATAGGGCGAAGATTGAGCATTGATAGGGCTATTTTCATAATGCCCGCTAATGTCATGCCGACAGGGTACGCCAATAATTGGTTTATGTTTCATGTATAAATTTACTCCACTTAAAATAAATAAGACTATCTATACTAATAATACCAGCAATTCCCGATATAGCAATTACTAGAGCGTAGAAGCTTTTATTGTTACATGTTGTGTTCTGTGGTGTGCGGTAAGGAAACCGCACCTACAAAAATACTGCACTACCTTCTTTCGTATGGTTGGATAATGGTTAAGTTTGGAATTGGCTCATAATGTTTGCGATTGAAAGTATATAAGGGGGCATCAATAGGGCTGTTTAATGCTAAAACAAAAAACATGGCTTGGGATATTTAATGGAGCATCAAATCACTTGCTTTTTCATGTCAAAGCAAGCTTTGACGCTCCAGTTTATCTTGTCAAAAAATAGCATTGAACAGCACTAATGTTCTTATAAACTTATTACAATACCATTACATTTGCCAAAATATATTTTTGTGCTAAAATATATGTCTATTACAACATATATTAAATTAAGAAGGAACAGCATCAGATGGAAAACATTACAACCAAATTTAATATTATTCCGTTTATTATCCTGCTCTGTTTTATTTTTATCATGCTAATTTCCGCTATTTCTTACCTCACTCCTAGCCACTTCTCTTCAAAGGAGAATAGTTGGGATGAGGCTAAAGATGGTTACTTTGTTCGCCTCCCCAAAGCAAGTGAACCACATGCCCAAACACTTAATTTACAACCCAAGAGAATATTAAAATATCCAACATTTCTTTGGCTTGAATTAGATGAGAACGATTTTATTACTCTCATGCGGAGCGATGTCTCATTTACGTATCATGAAGATGCTGTGCGTGTTCGAGTTATGGATTATGATTTTGACCCCATCAAACAAAATAAACCCGATATTCCCAATAACATGCAAATGGTAACAGATAAGGCAACATTTTACCTAATTCAGTTTGCTGGTCCCACTCAAGATAAATGGTTAGACATGTTAAACCTACCTGTTTTGCAATATTATCCCCACCACACATTTTTGGTGTGGGCTTCATCAAAAGAACTTAGTGCAGTAGAGAAACCGCACCTACTTAATTTCATTCGTTGGCATGGTATATTTCATGCCGCTTATAAAATACCACATTCATTGCAAGAACGGCAAGGGCACATCCAAAATATTGATATACTTTTTTATAATGATGGTAATGTTGAGGAAACGTTGAGGACAATTGAAAAATTAGGTGGACATGTCATCCAATATTATCCCGCTCAGCCAGATAAGACGTTTTTTAACGCCATCGTCAGTTTGGAGGCAGATATATTAAATGATATTGCTCATGTAGAAACGGTTTTATCGATGGGATACGTTAGCCCTCAGCCTGTTTCTGATGATGAAATGTCAAATCAAATTGTGGCGGGCAATTATACCAATCATGTTCCCAACCATGGATATTACGAATGGCTCAACAAAATTGATGTTGACGGAAGTGGTGTTATTTGGTCAATTACCGATACGGGCATTGATTACAATCACCCTAATTTAAGTAATCACATTATCGGTGGATATACCTATCCTGGTTGTAATACCGTTAATCTCGGTGAAGATATTGGTGGGCATGGTACGCATGTGGCAGGTATTGTCGGTGGAGATACCACATTTCGCTAGGAGGATGGCAGGAATTGAGCAAACAAGGCATACTCGGCGGAGCGGTTGGGGCAAATAATAGTTGGAGTAGCGGCGAGGCAACACCACATGGCTATCAAACAACAGAACGCATCCATGATTTCATGGTGCGAGATGGCAATTTTGATACGCCGACTATTGCCGAACCATACATCATGGTTTTTTCGGCAGGGAATAAGGGGCCCATGACACGTACCATAACTCCTCCCAAAGAGGCAAAAAATATAATCGTTGTGGGCGGCACAGAAAGCTATCGAGGTGGCGGCGATTTTGACATGATAATGTCTCAAAGTAGCCGTGGACCAACAGTTGACGGTCGTTATGGATTAACGGTCATGGCACCTGGTAAATGGATTGCTTCAACACGTAATGATTTAGGCGGGGATTGTGCCTCGCCGATAGCTAATACCGATAATTTGTATGCCTTTTGTTCGGGGACAAGCATGGCTGCTGCTCATATTTCGGGAGCGGTCGCTTTGATAGTTGAATGGTGGCGAAAAACACACGATGGCATGAATCCGAGTCCCGCTATGGTTAAAGGTTTGCTTGTTTCTGGAAACACTTCCCCAACCCCTCCCCTTCAAATGGTAGGGGCAAGGGGTGGGGTGCCGAATTATCATGATGGTTGGGGACTGTTTGATTTGTCGAATGTTATTGCTAGTGAGGTGAGCATGGTGTATCATGACCAAATGCATGTGTTTGATGATTCGGGAGAGGAATGGACTCTACAGGTGGGAGTCTTAAATCCCGATGAGCCATTCAAGGTCATGCTTGTTTGGTCAGATGCACCAGCGGCAGTTGGAGCAAATCCAGCGTTGGTCAATAATTTGGATTTGATTGTAGAAATGGATGACGCTACCTATTTTGGAAATAATTTTCAGACAAAACCTGGAGCATCAAACCAAGGTTTGACGCTCCAGGACAGCTGGTCAGTGGACGGGAGCCATGTGGATAATTTGAACAATGTCGAAAGTGTGTATCTTCATCCCGATGTCCTCCGTCAAAATCAAACAAGAAAGGTGTTTAAAAACCGTTCTTGTGTTGAGTATGGAAGTTGTCGAGATGTGACCATTCGAGTTCAGGCAAGCAATATCAGCGGTGATGGTGTGCCTTTGCATGGCGATAATACCGACCAAGATTTTGCTTTGGTGTGTTATAATTGTTCTACGAAGCCTGATTTTACCCTGCAAGTTTTGCCTGATAAACAATCTGTTTGTGCCTGGCATGGTGCAAATTATGACATCGAAATTGGTGCAATTTTGGGCTACACGAATACCGTAAGTTTGCATGTCGAAGGGCAACCGTATGGTAGTACACCTATTTTTCATGCCAATCATGTCCCCCCAGCAAAAACAACTTTAGCCATCACCAACCTGAATATGATTAGTGGTAGTTATGCTATTGATGTTATCGGACAATCCTTGACAAACAGTCATACAGCGACAACTTATTTGGATGTGTACAATGCCATGCCTGATATTATCTCACTCATTGCCCCAAGCAATCAAGCGATTAATCAAGCACAAGTTCCATTGTTTACATGGCAAGCAATGCCAACCATACAACTTTTGCACTCCTTGCAGGTGATTACTTACCAACTTGAAATTGCGACTGATGCCGATTTTACAAATATTGTTTATGAGGTGACTAATCTTACAAAACCGATTCATCAAATAGCCCAGCCCTTAGACCCGCAAACGATTTATTATTGGCGGGTGCGTGGTTATAATCCCTGTGGTACAGGGGAATATTCCATGCCACATAAATTTACCACCGAAGTTGCCGAAGGAGCATGTCCACTTGGTTCGACGACGACGGTTTTATTTGAGGACGGATTTGAGATAGAAAAATATTCATGGTTTAAGGGTGGGATGAGGAACACTTGGCAGATAACGACTACTCGTGCCTACAGCGGTCAGCAAGCATATCATGCCAAAGATGCTGACATGATTAGTGACCAATGGCTTGATTCTATACCTGTTTATCTGCCTGCTAACAATGTCGCTTTGAGCCTGCAATTTTGGCAATATTATCTTATGGAAAATGACAATTCGGACAGGCAATGTTTTGATGGAGCATTGCTTGAAATTGCCTCCGCACAGAATCCCGATAGCTCAAGCTATTGGACTCCTATTTCTGATGCGTTGTTAAACATGCCTTATAACGCTTCTATTTCTGAATTTAATGGCAATCCGCTTGCTGGTCGGCAAGCATGGTGTGGTGACACAGGTAAATGGGTAAAAACGGTGGTTGACTTAAAACCTTATGCAGGACAAACAACCCGTTTTCGTTTTCGGCTCGGCACTGATAATTCGAATGGGCATGAGGGATGGTATATTGACAATGTTATGGTGAAAATGTGTCAGGCAGTGGCTTTACGGGAGTCTGTTATGTCTCACCCCACCCATGACTCCTCCTCTCAAAGGAGAGGGGAATACCCCTCCTCTTCGCCTCTCCCTTTCAAAGGAGAGGGGTTGGGGTGGGGTTCTTGTCCTATCACTAAAACATTGACTATTCAACCTGGTGGAGATGTTACCTATTGCTATCAATTGACGAATAATAATCCAAACCCTATTACTTATACTACTCATCATGCCGACGATAATAAATTTGGGGTGATTTATTCTGATACTAGTCATGGTATGGTTGTTTTGCCTGGACAGGCAGTTACTCATTATTATCGACTCAAAAATACTGATAGCCTAACATTAAGTGCGATTCGGCTAAGCGATAGTAAACTCGATGACATTCCCATGCCACATGTTCATCATCTTGCCCCCAATGCAACTTATTTAGTAACACGCACTGCCATTTATACCAAAAGTAGTTATTTCAGCAGCACGGCAATATTAACCGCTAGTGATATTTACAGTAATATGGTAACAACAACAAGCACAGCAATCATAACTATTGAAAAGCCAAAACTTCATTTTAGCAAAACAATCGGCACATATTTGTCGGCATGTGGTAAAACAAATTCTGTTTTGGTTTCTGAAAAAAGGATTATCCATCATTGTTATACCTTGCACAATAGCGGTAATATTACCTTGACACATTTTCAACTTATGGATAGTGATGTTGGCAATATTCCTGTTGATATTGCTCAGTTAGCCCCAAACATGACAACTTCAATTATACTTACAACAACATTGTCTTCCAATCAAAAGTTATTAACCAATACAGCTATTATGACAGCTAGTGATATTTATGGTAATCAGGTTGTCATGTTTGATGTGATGACCATGACACTTTTATCTGCCATTATAAAATTAAGGCAAACAATTGGAACACAATCGTCATGTGCTGAAACGGATAGGTTGAGTGTAGTGCTTGATACACCTGTTACGTACTGTTATCAGTTAATCAATACTGGCGAGGTTACGCTTACCGTTCATAATTTAGACGATAGTCATTTTGGTGAAATTTTGACTAATTATGTCTATACCATGCCTGCAAAATCTAGCCTGCTGATTACTAAAACGGTGCCAGCCACATTTGGTGTTATTGGCACGATTTTTTATGGTACTTTTACCTTTAGCCAAACGCGAAAAAATGTGACTACTTGGCAAGCGATTATTGGAGCATCAAACCTTGG
>NBMH01000200.1 GCA_002084875.1 Anaerolineaceae bacterium 4572_78
GAAATGCGTCTTCAATTCAGCCAGTTGATTTTTTTCCAATTGCAATTCTTGTTTTTCATCGTCAATCATCTGCCAGCCTAACAGTTTGCGCGTGTCTTCATGCAGGTTAAGACTGCTATCAGCCACAATCCAAATTAACGCGCTTTGATAAACCCGATAACTGCTGCCACATTGTTTGGTGAATTTGTCAATGGTGAGTTGGGTTTGATTATCTTGCCAAACTTGTTCCGGCGCGAGAATCACAAAAGTCAGTTTGGGCCGATTCGCAATATCATCACTTTTTTGAGGGAAAAAACAGCAGTCTACACTAGGAATGCACTTCAAAACATCACGCACTTGGTGATATAAGTGTTCTTGAATGTTGGCTTGCGAATAATGCCCCCACTGGATTCAAATAGTATGGTGGTAGCCACTTTTTGATGAAGTTTCACTTTTTTCAGATCATCATGGGATTCTCGATCTAAACGTAGCGCAAAAGCGTCATTGCCAATAATATCGGTGGTGATAACGGCTTCTAAGCGTTCTTCACCTAATTGCTTAAAGAGTTCAGCCCGGAATAATGACTCTTCTAGGGGAGCGGTGCCTAAAGTAATCAATTTCTCTTTATGTCGCCCCGCCATTCCTTGTTGGAAGGCGTGAGCCACCCAAAGTGCGAGTAAGCGTAATATGCCTCTAGTGCGTTGAAATCTCGGTAAAGTTTGCCATTTGCGTTCAAATACCGATAGAACAGTCGGGTGAAAGGGATAAGTCGCTAAAAATTGCGTTTGATCAAAATGATCAACACCCAGTTGACTTTTGTTATCCATAGTCCATTGTGCATATTCTTGACAAATCGGGCCGACTTCTTTAGGCAGCAAAACTTTACCTTCTTGGGTAAAAAGGCCCATTTCCCAATCAAATAGACGACGGCGAATAATTTCAGAGGTTTCCTCCTCCGTAGACATCAACATCGCTTTGCTCAAACGAGCAAGAAGTTTTTCCAGACGCTGGTAATTGGCTTGAGATTCGGGAGTCATTTCTAATTCTGAAGCCGGTAAGGAAATCGCCAATACGGCACGAGTTGTACTACGTATTTCTTCAGATAGGTTTTGCAGAAAACTGTACAGTTGGGTAAAAGCATGATCACCACCACGACTGACATAGTTCATCAATTCGTCCATCAGAATAAGGCAAGGACGATCAGTGGGTAGCATTTGGTGAATAACATCACCGGCTGGGGCGATATGTTGAACATCGTGTTCGGCAACTTTGTTGAAGTTAGCTTCACCGCCGAGTTGAAAGGCGATTTCGCCCCAAGGGGTTAAACGATGCGGCGTGTTATCGTTGCCACCCCGCCCTTTAATCGTGTCAAAATCGGTGCCGACGAATACGGCAATATTGGCTTGAGGAATTTCACTGATTTGGGCTTGGGCGCGGATTTTATTCACGCCTTCCCAGTCATGCGCTTGTTTGCCGTGTTTGGCTAAATGATAAAGCATAGTGAGGGCATGGGTTTTACCACCACCGAATTGATTCATTATATTAAAGACAGCAGAAGTGCCAGTCATTTCACCCGCCAAACGGCGATTGACTTCAATCGCCAACTTAGAAAGATTTTTGGTCAAATAGGTCCGCACAAAGAATTGTTCTGGATTTTGATAAGTTTCATTGGCGTTGTGCGTTAAAATTTGACCCAAATTAACCGCAAAATCAGCAGCCTCTAAAGATTGCCCAGATCGTAAATCTTCACGCGGTTGGATTAAATTGTACCAAGGTTTGCTCATGTTTTTTCCCTTTATAATCAATGATTAACCTCGTTCCCACGCGCCAGCGTCAATGCCACGTAGGGAGTTCACATTTTTTTTATAAGGACTGTAAAAATACGATCACAATGTGATGCTGCTACTCGTACCTTATCAACATTTAATAAGCCTAAAAGTTTGGAAGCATGTCGTATTTTGTGATATTCGCCTTTAGATGTTTGGCGAGTGGCAGCTTTTAAAATCGGTTCAAGTTGCTTTTTCTCAATCTGTTCTACATTCGGATTGCGGGGAATTGAATTTTCTTTAAATCCCTGTCCGTAGAATTTTTTTAAGGTATCAATATCAGCAATTAACCAAGCTTCCATTGTTTGTACCATTAAGTGGCATTGTTCGTCTTCAATAGCGGTGACATCCCAATTATCTCTCTGCTTTAGATGTTCGCAAGCGGTTGTGTTGACTCGGGATTCTGCATCAACTAGCAATACATTAAAAGCTTTGGGATGCGCTTTTAAAGCAATTTTGAAATCCCGGAAAGCATTGTTGCGAGAGCCACAGATAATAATTTTCCACCGAATTTTGTGACTTTGTGCCATTTGACGGAGACTGCTAAAAAATTGATTAAATCCTTGGTGTATCAAAAATTTGGTATTTTTTTTATCTCCACCGCCTTCAAGGTAAAGGCGAATTTCCTGATTGTAACGGATTTGGGGGGCAATAAGAATTTCAAAGAGTTACGTGAGTTTTGATGCCGTTTTTTGAGTGATTTTTTCCGGCATATCCAACCTTTTAATGCCTAAACTCCTTCATAAGCTGTATAGGCTCAAGCTGGGGAGGTGAGTAGGTAAGTTCCTTAGGTTCTAAAACGTGATCCCCGAAAAGATTCCGCTTCAATTAAAAAAAAACAAAAGTTTAATTAATCATTAATCATTAATCATTAATCATTAATCATTAATCATTAATCATTAATCATTAATCATTAATCATTATCAAACAGTTCTCCCCCAAATCCGTTATAACGAGCGAATTTCTTTTACCATTGCCTTCCTCCTATTTCACCCATTAACCAAAGATCACCAATTGTATAATTTTCTAACCATTCTTTGAGTTGCTCAGGATTAAGACGACGCAAATGGCTACCCTCATTGTCTCGTTCACAGACTAACACCGATTCGGTGGGCAGTGCTGAAATTAAAATATCAGAATGAGTTGTTACGATTAATTGGGTTTTTTGCGAAGCCTCAATCAGCATCTCAGCAATGGTGGGTAAAACATCCGGATGTAAACCTAATTCAGGCTCTTCAATACATAATAGTGGTGCCGGATTAGGATCAAGCAGTAATGCCATTAAAAATAAATAATGTCGTGTGCCATCAGATAAACGAGGAGCTGGAATCGGCTGACTAAAACTCTTTTCACGGATAAATATTTGTACGGTGCCACCGTAAATTTTGATGTTCAGTTCCTCGGCATCTGGATAATTTTTTTTAAACTGTTCAAGAATTTGTTGACTAGGGAGTTGATATTGTAAATCATTCAAAACCAGTCCAAGGTTACTACCATCTTCTTCGAGCGGATGTTCTGGTAAATCTGTGTGTTGAGGTTTTCTGAGGGTTGAGCCTTGCCCTAAGTGCCAATCACGATAAAAACCAATGTCAGAAAATTGATTTTTGAGATAAAAAAGTTCTTGATTGACAAAGAGCGTTTTAGCCCCAGCTGCCTTGGGGTTAAATCCTCTTGCAATAACCGATTGCTCTGAACTCAAACGATATTCTTTACCTATTTCAGTTTGCTCAATCACTTCCAAAAGGATTTCGAGTCTCTGATTTGCGCCTCTAAAACTGATTTTATAGTTAAAATCCTGTTCAGCATTATTGAGGACAACTTCAAGTACCGCTGTAGAAGCTACCGCACCTTTCCAAATAAATTCATTAATACCACCTCCCGGACGAATGGGAGCCATTAAATCTGTTGGTATAGCCTTCAGAATTCTAAAAGCTTCAATAAAATTAGATTTGCCAGAACCATTGGTACCAATCAATACATTAAGCGGTTGCAATTCAATTTCTTCTCCTTGGCTACCGTAGGAGAGGAAATTTTGCAGGTTTATTTTTCTGATCAGGGTTTTGTTTTTCATTTTAACGTAAGCCTTCACACAGTTGGATCAAAATAATTAACCTCGTTCCCACGCGCCAGCGCTTATCGTTATACATAAGTCAAAATGTAGGGTGGGCAGTTTGCCCACCGTTAAATATAGAGGGTGGGCAAAGACTTTGCCCACCCAACATAATACGCTTTTATTTCAACTACTTAAATTCTTGTGTCTAACGATGAGCGTGCCAGCGTGGGAACGCCTTTCGTGACGCGCCAGCGTCACTCCTTTAAATAAATTTACCCCAACCCTTTCTTCCTAGCCAGCACACCATCTACCCATCTTTTTTCGTCGGTGAATTTGGGATAAAGGGCTGATAGGGCGTTGGCTAATTTCCAAACTTGGACATCGGTGCCGATGATTTCTTGGATAAAACGTTTTAAGGCTTCGCTACGGGCTTCGGCAAATAACAACATACATTGATGAATGCGATCTAGGGTGGTATTGCCGGCGGTGGGAAGATTAACCTCTAAATCTTCCGGTAAAGCAAAGAGTTCCGTTTGCGATTTCTTAGTTTTTTTGAGAGTTTTGGCGGTTTCGGGTTTGCCAAATAGGTAACGGGCGCGTTCTGTCACTGGGAGTAAACGGGCTTCGCTGCCTTTGATATAAACGAGGTGCTCAAGTTTATCTAGGTGTGCGCCTAAGCCTTGCGCCAATTTGCGGGCCGCATCATATTCTAACACGTAACCAGTCGCTTTAACTTTTTTAGGCATTTCTTCATCATCTACGGTTTCGGCAGTAGAAGTCTCGGTGGACAGTGTCCATAACCAAATGGCCGTCAAGCGGGCATCTTCCTCTAAGCCGGTGGTCTCTATCTCACTGAATATCATGCTTAGGGCTTCTTTGGAGACGGTTGCCCACACTTGCTCTAGGTAGGCTTTGAGCGTGATTAAGGTACCATCCACTTTTTCGACGCTGTCGTAACGCGAGAAAATTTCCATCGCGGGCCCAATACAAGCAAAAATCGCATCGGCTCCCACAATCCCTTCTCCATTGAGACGAGGTAGCCATTCTTTAACCCGTTGGTTGAGTTGCTCTAATACGGTGCGGTAGTCGCCTACATTGTCAGCTTTATTGGGACGCTGGCGGCAAACTAGGTGGATGGAGGAGGCAAGAGCGGCAGAATCGTGAGCACGTAACCTTGCGCTTCTTTCGGTATCGATTGACCACGACGCTGTAATTATCCATCCCGCTTGAATCATGGCATTAAGCATGGTTTCCCAACCTGTTGTTGATTTGTGGGCGAAAACGACCACGCCTATACCATTAGGTTCTAACATGCTACAACCATTTTCCATAGCTTGTTCCATATTTTGTTCAAAATAGGTTTTATCTTTTCCTTTGACTTCATCTACGATACATTCATCATTTTTTGGTACGAGTTCGTTTGCAAAAAGTTGTGGGTGAACATCTTTAATTGTACGTCTTAACCAAACATAGAAAAAATCAGATAAATCTGCGTAAGGAACGTTATCATAGTAAGGTGGATCGGTAAAAAAACATTGCACAAATTTTTGATTTTTGTAAGGGTGGTTAGTAGCTGATTCATTTTCCGCTTGTCCTTCAGAAATCGTGTCGGATATATTAGCTTCAATAACTAAACAAATCCAATTCAATGCACCTCGCCAATTCCCAGAAGTATCCACAAAAAGATTGCATTCAGGCCATTCCCAAACCATAGGTAATGCTTGCCTCCCGAAAGTGTGAGCAATAAATTCTCCAGTATTTGCCCAAATAACTAAAGAAGTCAAATAATCTGCTTGTCTATCTATTGCTAATCCCAAACATACCCGCACGGCTTCCACAAACCCCTTATCTTCATTCTCAAACTGTTCTTCTATCTTTCTTACCAAATTAACCAACGTTGTCAAAGCCAACAACTGACGTGGCGAAAACAAATCGCCCCATTGCTCCATTCCATACAATTGCACACGAAAACCAAGCGCACCTTGTGGTGGTAAAGGCTCATCCGGCACCAAACTCAATTCCCCCTGATGCGCTTGCTTACGTCGTTCCAATTC
>NBMH01000032.1 GCA_002084875.1 Anaerolineaceae bacterium 4572_78
GGCGGTCATCTGGCTCAAAATATTGCCAACCGTCTTTTGACCAGAGATGAGTATCGACTGGTGTTTCGTTCGTCAGAGCACCAGTTGACTTTCATTGAAGAAGATGAGAAGCGTTGCCAGGAATTGGAGCAACGTTACCATGTCCCCATTTACCAGGGCGACGGCACCAAAATTAAACTTTTGAAGCAGGTTGGACTCGATAATATCGATGTGGCAATTGCCGCCTCTGATGATGATGGACGGAATGTAATAGTTGCCTTACAAGCCCGTCGTTTTGGTATTGCTCAAGTAATTGCTATCGTCCAAGACCCAGATTATGTCAAGTTGCTGGAAGAAAACAACATTGTGGCAGTCAGTGCACCATGGGCAACCGCAGCAATGGTAGAGAATTATCTGGATCGCCCTGGTCTAGCAGACCTTCTTGAAATAGGGTCTGGGGTGGCTAGTCTTGTCGGTGTTAATGTGCCAAAAAATGCTCGTGTGGCTGGTCGGAACATTCGAGATATCGATATTCCACAGGATTGTGTAGTGGCTGCCATCACTCGGGGCAAAGATTTTGTTGTGCCACGTGGCGATACCCAAATCGATGTAGGCGACCATGTGGTTTTTGTGGGACCGACTGAGGCTATCAAAAGTGCCTTTGATATGTTTTTGCAAAAGGATTAAACAATTACCATAATAATTCTAAGTCTAAAAAATCTAATACCGAATCTGACAGGATTTATAATTTGTGTTACAATGCTATTTATTGATTTATAGCATTAATCATTCCCTGCGAATTTTCAATTTTGATTTTCAAATTGTGCCATGCATGAGCAGTTCCAAGATGCCATGCACAGCGTGGACAACCACAAGGATTGCCCATGACTAATACCTGTTCTATGATTATTCGTAGATTAAAAATAACAATTAGGAGTAGACATGATGTCTCAAACTGTTCGAATACAAAATATTGCTCAACATGTCGGGCAAACCATTATCATTAAAGGTTGGTTGTATGCCAAAACAGGCAAAGGTCGCTTACAATTTCTACAGATTAGAGATGGAAGCGGTATTGTACAAGGGGTAATGTTCAAACCGAATTTACCGAAAGAGGTCTTTGATGCAGGCAAAAGACTCAGCCAAGAATCATCCATCATCGTTACAGGTACTGTCAAAGAAGACAAACGAGCGAAGGGTATTCCCAAAGGATATGAATTAGATATTACAGATTTAAAAATCGTACAAGTTGCCGAAGATTACCCTATCACACCAAAGGAGCATGGCATAGAGTTTTTGATGGACAATCGGCATTTGTGGATTCGTTCCCGTAAGCAATGGGCGATTTTACGAGTGCGAGCGGTGGTAATGCAATCTCTCCGTCAATGGTTGCATGAGCATGGCTACCTAGAAATGAGTACCCCCATTTTTACACCGTCTGTTGGCGAAGGAACAACAACTTTGTTTAAGACAGATTATTTTGGTGAACCGATTTATCTGGCTCAAACAGGACAGTTGTATAATGAAGCAAACATCTTTTCATTTGGCAAGGTATACTGTTTTGGTCCCACATTCCGAGCCGAAAAAAGCAAGACCCGCCGTCACATGACGGAGTTTTGGATGCTTGAACCTGAAACAGCTTATCAAGATTTGGACGGGTTAATGGAAATGATTGAGCAAATCGTTAGTTATACAGTCGCTCAATGTTTAGAACGATGTCAAGATGAATTGGAAATATTAGAACGTGATTTAACCAAGTTAAAACAAATCACATTACCATTCCCGCGTATTTCATACGATGAAGCTTTAGAAAAATTAGCTGACATCCGAAATAACATTCAAGACCATGAATTGAAAAAATTGTTGGAAATTGAATGGGGTAGTGATTTTGGCTCACCACATGAAACTGAATTGACCAAGTTATATGACAAACCTGTTTTTGTGTACGGGTATCCTTCACAATGTACAGCATTTTACATGGAGCCATGGGATGACCGTCCTGAAGTTTCTAAAAGTATTGACCTGCTAGCACCTGAAGGATACGGTGAGATTGTCGGTGGCAGTGAACGAATTTCTGACCCTGAATTACTTCTTGAACGTATTCGACACGATAATTTGCCAGAAGAAGCATTTAAGTGGTATATTGAATTGCGTAAGTTTGGTAGTGTTCCCCATAGTGGTTTTGGACTAGGTTTAGGACGCACAGTAGCTTGGATTTGTGGTGTTCGTCATGTCCGTGAAACAAATCCCTATCCACGAACATTGGGGCGAGTTTATCCATAATTATCATAATAAAGTGAGGGTATCACATGGTAAATACCAGTATCGATCATATTGCCATTGTTGTTAAAAATATAGAAAAAGCATTAAATGTATATCAGAAAGCACTTGGTCTGCCATTAGATTGTGTTGAAAAAGTCGAAGAAGAACAGGTAAAAATTGCCTTTCTCCCTTTTTCGGATGGGGATAGCAAAATTGAACTATTAGAACCAATCACAGATGATAGTGGAGTGGCTCGATTCCTCGATAAACATGGCGAGGGAATCCATCATGTTTGTCTAGCTGTCGATGCTATTGAGGCAACGATGGCAACATTAGCCAAATCAGGATTGAAGCCACTTTATGACCCACCACGCATCAATAGACATAACCAAAAATATACATTCATCCACCCTAAAACAACACATGGTGTTTTACTTGAATTGTACGAAAAACTCCACGATACTGAACAGGAAAAATCGCGGAAAGCACAAATCGGTCATTCAGACCGATTGGCATTGATGGGACAAGTTGCGGCTGGGATTGCTCATGATTTAAATAATCTTATCAGTTCCATTGATGGCTATACTCAACTTATTCTTTTACAACAAGACACATTAGATGATAATATTATTGATACAGTTGAACGCATCCGCACTATTGCTAATCAGGCAACACGCATGGTTTCTCAGATGGTCAATTTTTCAGCAGATACTGGTTCATGTGAACTGTTTAATATAAATATTGTTGTTTCTAATATTGTCCACATTCTTGATATGAAATTTCGGCACCATAGCATTGAACTTATTGAGGATTATGCTCAGAATATCAAAGAGATATATGGTAACTCCATTGAAATTTCGCAAGTCGTTTTAAATATTGTCATCAATGCTTGTGAATCAATGCAAAATGGTGGAAAACTAAAGATTCAAACTGTACCAGTTCAGATTGGTAATGAGGACTTTGTTCAAATCCTTATCTCTGATACAGGACATGGCATAGGTCAGGAAATCATGCCTCACATTTTTGAACCATTCTTCACCACAAAACAAGCCATGTCAGGCACAGGCTTGGGATTAGCTGTTACCAAACAAATCGTTGATGAATACAAAGGAAAAATTCATGTGTATAGTACTACTGATAAAGGAACGTTGTTTACTGTTCTTTTTCCAGTGAACACTAAAGACATGTAGAACAAACTTCCAGTCTGTCTTAAACTAAAACAAGAAAGGTTTTAAAAACCTTTCTTGTTTAGCAATGGAAGAAGTTGCCATGGCACATGCCATTATTGAAGGATGACGTAACGATTTTGTTGATGATTCTGTGATATTTGATATTTTAGAAGGTTGACCATGCATATTCGTTTTGAGAAACAATTTGAAAAAGACCTACGAAAAATCAAAGATAAAAAACTATTTTCACCAAAAAGTCGCTTTTGGTTGGTGCAGTTTATTCTTGATACATTGAAAGAAACATTTTTCAGGTCGGAACCGATTCCAGAATCAGAATCAAAGACTATGGAGACAACCGTTGCTTTTCAAATTATCATGGATAATGCAATAAATTTAGGTGTATCAGATTTAGCCGCCCAACACGACCATTATTTATACGGTGTAGAAAAACATGAAGAAACTAATATTTATTGATACAGGTTGTATTCTAGGATTGGCAAATACCTATGACCAATATCACCAACAATCTAAACAAATGGCTTTAACAGCTTACATCGCCTGTCTTAAACTAAAACAAGAAAGGGTTTAAAACCCTTTCTTGTTTCGACTGAACATCAACCTTTCATGACTAGATTACACTTATCTTCAAAATTATATTCGCAATTTGCAAAATTTCTCATACTGCGATATAATCGACGCTTAGTTGGATGTATTATTTACGATGAGGATCTTCGTGAACTACTATTGAACGATCCTGATGCGGCTATGAAAAAGTTCAATCTCACTGATGAAGAGAAAGCTAAAATTCGGCAACATGTTGCTGAGATAAAAAAGAATAAAACAAACCAAGAAATTCATGCTTTCTTCAATAACAATAAAGTGATGTTTTGGCAATAAATAGCTGTTTGCTTTATAAAAAGCCTCTTAGTTTAGGGGCTTTTTTTATCCTCACAAAAAAAATTTATGAAAAAGACAGAAATACAAAATTCAGCGATTGATGTAATACAATTGCAGACTCAAACTCATCAAAATCATAAAACCAGTTTTTTGAAATATATAGCAGTAGGTCTTGTTACATTGCATGGTCTAGCTCTTATAGTTCAGATCCTAGGTGAAAACACCCCATTGTATTCATACATTTTTGTTGGTATGGTCATGGGCTTTTATATCGGAGTGATTTATTTAAACAACATTGGTAAAACTAATTTGGCTATTCATATTTTGTGTATTGTTTTTAATGTTGAGTTTTTCCTTGCATTTCTTATTAATGTCTTTGAATTAAAAACAGATCCAGCAAGTTTAACAATCATAGCTTTAATGGGATGTATTATGTCATTAGTGGTTTTAGTAGCAGGAATGTTATTAGGAACTTATGCTATTGTTGGTTATTCTATTTTGAATACATTACTAATATTTGTACCTTTGTTTACTTTGTTTACTTTTTTTTATGCAATGTCTTATGGTTTCCCTATATTTTTCTTTATGTTCCTCATTGCAATTATCTCATGGCTATTTCAAAAAACTCTCAATGAATCAAATCGTAACTTTACCGAAACCGTAAATCATTTTATCGAAATCCTAGAAGAAAAAAACGAACGACTAACCTACCTAGACAAACTCAAAGACGATTTCCTAGCAAACACCTCCCATGAACTGCGTACCCCCCTAAACGGCATCATCGGCATAGCCCAATCCCTCATAGATGGAGCCACAGGGGAAATGTCTCAAGCGGCTAAAGCAAATTTAGAAATGATTACCATTAGTGGACGGCGATTATCAAATTTGGTCAATGATATTTTGGATTTCTCTAAGTTACAACATAAGGATTTAGCCTTGCGAGCTAAGCCCACCCACATGCGAGGGTTGGTAGATGTGGTCTTGACTTTATCTGAACCATTGCTTGCTAATAAAAACATCCAATTGATTAACTCCATTCCAAGCGATGCTCCCTTCGTCTTAGCCGATGAAAATCGTATCCAACAGATTTTGTTTAATTTGGTCGGCAATTCCATTAAGTTTACGGAAGAAGGGAAGATAGAGATTAGGAGTTGGGAGTCAGGGGTTAGGGGTTGGGGGCAGGAGTCAGGAGGCGGGAATCAGGGGGCAGGGGTTAGTGATGTGAAATCAAATCATCAGATAAAATTACAAGGAGGAAAGAATCTTGAAATCATTCAAGGAGTTGAAAGTTTGGCAAAAGGCAATCAATTTAGTGACGAAAATTTATCAAGTGACAAAGATATTTCCGAAAGAAGAGATGTACGGATTGACTTCACAGATGAGGAGGTCAGCGGTGTCGATTCCATCCAACATCGCCGAAGGTTGGGGGAGAGGGAGCACACGGGAATACATCCATTTTCTACAGATAGCCCGAGGCTCTCTGACGGAATTAGAAACACAGTTGATAATCACCGGAAAACTAAATTATCTATCGGTACAGAAACTGAATCTACTCACCAATCAGATTCAAGAAATTGGAAGGATGCTCAACGGGTTAATAACAAGTCTCAGGAAACAGGAGAGTCAATAGGAAATGAACAACAAGTAACATCCCCCCAACCCCAAACCCCTAATTCCCAACCCCAACCCCCTAATTCCCAACCCCTAACCCCTAATTTTCTAGCAATAAGCGTTTCTGATACAGGCATTGGTATTCCACAAGATAAATTTGAAACTATTTTTGATTCCTTTGAACAAGCAGATGGTTCGACGGCACGAGAATATGGAGGCACAGGTTTAGGATTGACCGTTACCAAACAGTTAGTCGAGTTGCATGGCGGGCAGATATGGATTGAGTCGGAAATTGGGCAAGGAGCGACTTTCACATTTACTCTGCCTATAACTGATGAAAAACCAGCTGAGTCTGAGTCTCAATCGCATGAAATCATAGGGACGATTGAGTCACGTAGTACAGACGAGATGTCCGTACAGGATAGACAAGAAATCCGTTCTATGCGTGTCGTTGAAGGACAATATAAAGTCCTTATTGTGGATGATGAACCGATTAACTTGCAAGTCCTGAATAACTATCTAACGTTGGCAAACTATCATGTTACCGAAGCTCTCAGTGGCATGGAGGCACTTAAATTTTTGAGTAATGGGCGACAGTTTGATATTATCATCTTAGATATTATGATGCCTAAAATGTCAGGTTATGAAGTATGTAAAAAATTACGGGAAATGTACCACCCGCACAAACTGCCTGTGCTTATGCTCACTGCTAAAAATCGGAGTTCTGACCTGGTAGCAGGTTTCAATTCAGGAGCAAATGATTATCTGGTCAAGCCATTTTCCAAAGATGAACTGCTCAGCCGTATAAAGACTCACTTGCATCTGGCAAAAATCAATCAATCCTTTGGCAGATTTGTGCCGTTAGAATATCTGGAATTTATGAATAAAGAGAGCATAATGGATGTCAAACTCGGCGACCATGTGGCGAAAGAGATGGCGATAATGTTCACAGATATTCGCTCATTTACCACCATGTCCGAAACTATGACTCCCCAAGAAAACTTTGATTTTATCAATGCCTATCTACAGCGAGTCAGTCCCGTCATTCGTGACATGAACGGCATTATCATCAAATTCTTAGGTGATGGTATGATGGCTGTTTTCCCAGACGGGGTTGACAGTGCGGTATGGGCGGGTATATCTAAGGTTAAGCAGATAGAGTTATACAACATGTCACGCCAACGAAATGGCTATCAACCGATTCATGTTGGCATTGGCATTCATTTCGGTCACATGATGGTCGGCATGGTCGGTGAGGAAAATCGCATGCAAGGGGATGCTTTCTCAGATAATGTCAATTTGACTTCACGAATCGAAGGGCTGACAAAGCATTATGGGGTGAACATAATTGTAAGTGGAGAGGTGATTGCGGAACTACAACAGATTAAGAAAGAAACAGCTTTTTCTTTGCGGTTTTTGGATAGAGTCGTGGTGAAAGGGCGGGAAACGCCGATTGAAATTTATGAGATATTAGATGGATTGCCAGAGGACGAGATGGCATTGAAATTGGAAACCAAGGATGATTTTGATTCGGGAGTTCAAGCATGGCAAGAACAGGATTTTGAATCTGGCAGGATTTATTTTGAGGAAGTGCTTAAGAAAAATCCACATGACAAGACATCTCAATTTTATATACAACGCATCGCTGACATGAATGGTGACGGTATGCATGCTGATTTTGATGGCACGATGCAGATGACGGAGAAATGAAAATGGAATTTAACTCTATGGAAATGACACTATACGAAAACATGTTGCTTGATGTGCATAGCTATATTGACAGCCTTGCCATGCCGCTACGCTCATTCTGTTATGATTATGTCAATAAGTTAAGCCACAGAAAAATTGTCAAAACATTGTCCCTACTCCCCTATTTTTTTCATGATTTAATGCCCGTTGATAAATCAATACTCCATGCCTTAATCACAGCACAATTTTATACCTGTTGGTATTATCATGTGCAGGATGAGTTACTTGATGAACAGACAAGTGCTACGGCTATTTTGGGGGGGCATTTGGCATTGTTAAAAAATGTAGCGATTTATGATGATTTGGGAATAACCGTTGCTCCTGCATGGCAAGCGATGCAAGCATTAATGCAAACATCGGCTGAAGCTTACGCCATCGAAATGGAAAACCGTTTTCAGTCCATACAAGAACTTGCCATGACAAATTTAGAACCATTCACTCTTGAATTTGCTGGCAATCGCCTGATTGTATTTCAATTAAGTACAGTTGCTCAGGGACATTTAGCAGATTTATCTCATGATAGCACATTAACTCAACATGCCATGCAAGCCTTACGCTTATATCTAACCACCCGTCAAATCGGCGATGATGCGGGTGATTGGTTGGAGGATTTACAAGTAGGACAATTGAATTATGCTAATGCGTTGTTATTAACACGGTTTTATAATTACTATCAAGAACCGTTTGACATAGACCGTTTAGCGGGGTATCAATTGAGTGATGAAACATTTTGGCAACAAATTGAAGAAACAATGGAAACGCTGATTCAACAAAGTTTAGCATGTCTCGCTCCACATGGCAAAATGCGTTTTCAAACACGTCTCATTGAACCGCTTTTGACTACAAGTAAAATAACATGGCAAAACCTGCGTGACAATCGAGCAGGTTTACAGCAATTATTTGGTATATCAAAGGAATAAAAATGAACAATACATCATTACCATTTGACAGTCTGCGTCCATTCAAAAACAAGCCCGAAGATTTCAGTCCACGTGATACCTTGCCTTGGGAACTAATAGCAACTAATTTATTACAATGTGGTTCACCTGATACCATTCTTTACTGCATAAGTCCTCCCGCAGTTGTGGAAGCAATTATCGATTGGATTGTGGAACATCTAACATTAGCACCTCAAGCTAAAATCTTAGATATTGGCTGTGGTACAGGCACATACAGTCATCGGCTTGCCCAGCATGGCTATCATGTAACGGGCATTGACATCGCCCAATCATTTTTAGACCATGCCCAGGCTCAAGCAAAAAAAGATGGACTAGATATTACGTATCGTAATCTTTCTATGTTTGACATGGATTTTGAATCCGAATTTGATTTGATTCTGCTAATAAATACTATCACCAAACGTTGGGAATTAGCGGACATGCCTCCGTTTCTGGCACAATTAAAACAAGCCTTAAAACCATGTGGGCAAGTGATTGCCGAGTTTAATGTCATGTATCCTGATTTTGACCGTACTCAAGCTACACTTAATGAACATTTGCTTTTCTTAAAGGAGTCAGTTTGGGATACGAACATGCATGCTTGGCTGTTGCGAGATTTAACTTTTCCTGAAACAAGAGAACGGGTCAACCATCACTTGATTCTAAAGCAAGATGACAAACCGAAAGAGTATTGGTCACGTTTCAGTTTGCATGACCCACAGGAATTAGAGCAGGTTTTTGAGGCAAGTGGCTTTACCGTAAAGAAACGGATTGGCAAAGAGATATTAGCTTCGGATGTACATGATGTCAACTATTTTTTTATGTTATGGGGGACACTATAGTTCTGTTCAATCATGTGGTTGCATAATGGAGCCAAAAAGCTTGCTTTTTCATGTCAAAGCAAGCTTTGACCCTCCAATTTATCTTGTCAAAAAATAGCATTAAACACCCCTCCCCATGATATAATGCAACCCAATGCCCGGAATTTCAAAGGCATCACCATGTACTTCAAATCCCAAGCGTTGATAAAATGACATGGCACCGCCACGAGCATTACACCAAATAAGCAAGCCATTTTGTTTAGCTATGTAAGCTAAGCAGGCATGTAATAATGCTTTACCATATCCCTTTCGTTGAACATGATGCAAAACTGCCATACCTCGCAATCTCCATGATTTAGGTTCGGGTTTGTATGGTGCATTTTCGAGATAGACCGAAGCAATACCAACCAATTCATCATCTAAAAATGCCCCGACATGATATGTCTTTTCATTATCATCACCATGATAGTCAAGTTCTGAAATAGCTTGATGAGGACGTAACATAATTTGTCGAAGTGGACGAGTTTCTTCGGCGGTTATGGAACGAATGATGATTTGAGTCATTTTGAATTCCCTTTATGATAAAATCCTAAACTACAATTTTAGGACTACCGTACAACTTCAATTATAATTGGTAATCTTAAATTTGGCAAAGATGTATTTTGATTCTGAACATTCATAGGAGGACACATTTTGACTGCTCTATCAGATATAACATTGTGGTTTACGATGGGTACAATATTACTAACCTGGCTTGATTTGGGATTAATCTTTATCGGCATTGGTTTGTTGGTTCGACAAACATACAAATTATCATCCTTAAAAGCGAAAGATTATATCATGGCGTTTTGGGTGGGATGGTCAATCACGTTATTAATTTTGTCTTTATGGCACTTCATGTTTCGTATTGACTGGCGAATTTTCCTCATTGTTCATGTGATTGGCATTATTGGTTTATTCAGAAATCGGCAAAGCATAAAGCAGTTTGTCAGCAAACCATGCTCCTATAAATTGCCTTTTGCAATCGCCATGATTTTAACCGCAATCTTATTATCAAATCGTGCTATCCTCCCACCACGTGTCGGAGATAGCGGTTTGTATCATCTTTCTGCGATACAATGGGCAACAACCTATCCACTTGTTGCAGGCTTGGCAAATTTTAGTATCCCACTCGGTTTCAATTGTCCTTATTTTTGGTATGTGTCAATGTTAGATGTGGGATTTTGGACGCACCGTTCTACGCATATCGCCAATGGCATTTTATTATTGGTGTTATTCGGTCAGATTTACATCAGCGTATTCAAATTAGCATATCGCTCATTTCAACCTCATGTGAAATATTATCACTTTTTTTTGTTCTTATTTTTAATTCCTACTGTACAAAGTGTTTTTGATGTCAACTTTTCTAGCCCTACCAATGATTTCCCAATTTTTATTATTGGGATTGTGTTCGCCTCCGAATTTCTATATTTTCTTTTGAGTTTTAAGCATCCCACTGCTGAAATGGAGTATCTAATAGTTTGTTCCGTTTTACTTGCATTAACGGGAATAATCATTAAATTGGTTTTTGTGGTTATTGGTGCAACAACTATTGGGATTATGTTAAGCATGTATTTTATGGCATTAGAATCAGTGCAGATGAAAAAATTGCCCTTGTGGCTCGTGAGTATTATCGGAATAATCTTAGGTCAATGGCTAATCGGTAATATCATGTTGAGTGGTTATGCATTGTTTCCGAGTACCTTTATTGCGTTTCCAGTTGCATGGCAAACACCGCCTGATTTATTAACCGAATATATGCTTTCAACCCGTGCTTGGGCAAAAACGCAAACGGTTGATTGGGAAATTGTTCTGTCAAATTCAGATTGGTTCATACCTTGGCTAAAGAAAAACATACGTAAATTTGAATTGATGATTCCTGTTACACTAACCACAATATTTTTATTGATGACATGTTACACAATACTTATAAAAATATTATCAAAAGAATTTTCATTAAAGAGTTTTGCGAGGCAACTACAAGGAATCGCCCCTACATGTGAAAAATATTGGTTATTCTTTTTGCCTCAAATTTTTTCGTTAATCCTATGGTTTATCATTGCCCCAAATTTGCGGTATGTTGGTGCTAGTCTTTGGGTATTTAGTATTGGATGTAACATTATTTTTCTTCACATGCTTCATAATGGCAATGTACAGTATTCCTTGAAGGTAGAACACGTTCAATATTTTTTCGTGATTTTAACAACGATTTTATCTATTTGGAGTGTATTGCCACAAACAATTATCTTAGCGGGAGAAGATGATGGTTTTTATCCTACAAAAAAAGTTGAGTTAACATCATTTGCTACAAACTCTGGTTTAATGCTTTATGTGCCTTGTGATGACAAAAATTCGTGTTGGGATGCTCCACTTTTATGTACATCTTATCCTCAAGTTGGTTTACAATTACGAGAACCGCATAATTTAGCAAAAGGTTTTGTTATTAGGTATGAATATTAAAGTAATGGTGCGATTCCAGAGACAAAGTGTTCTCTTTTTGTAATGGTCAGAAAGATGCAAAACAATATATGACATCAAAGCATAGGACACATAAATTATGAAATAGCGTTGTGGTAAACGCATAAATTCGTTGTGCCAAAGATTCGTTGTCATATCGGATTGTATTACATGTTGTTGACCACTACACAAAGTGTTCTCTTTTCGGCAAGAAGTATTTATGATTTGCCTTCAGTTACAGGTTTAATAAATTTCTAATATAGAATTGGTATAATTTTAACAAAAAATAAGTATAATATTAATGTTGGATAAAACAAGGAATGTAATGGATAAAGCTATTGCACTCCTCACTTACATGTAAGCAAAAGGAAATTATTATCATGATGCGATTTGACCGTTTTACCGAGCGTGCTCAGGATGCCGCCATGCGGGCTTATGAAATTTTGCAGCGGTACAACCATGCTCAAGCTGATACGGAACATCTTTTTTTATCACTTATAGAGCAACCAGATGGTTCTGTACCAGAAATATTAAAAAAGTTAGGTATTATTAGTGAGGATGTTCGCGAACGACTGGATGATGCACTGCTTCGTGTGCCTAAAGTGAGTAGCATGCCAAATATGTCGGTGGGACAAGTCTATATCACTCCCCGCTTAAAACGCGTTCTTGACTATGCCCAAAAAGAGGCAACTCGGTTGGGGGATAAATATGTCTCAACTGAACATCTTTTTTTAGGTATCATTAGTGAAAAAGGAACACCGACTGCTCAAATCTTAAAGAAGTTTAATATTAGACTGAAAGTAAATTAGACCCAGTGGTTGGTCGGAACCAGGAAATTTTACGGGTCTTACAGGTTCTGACACGTCGCACTAAAAACAATCCTGTTTTAATTGGCGAAGCAGGAGTTGGCAAAACTGCGATAGTGGAAGGGTTGGCTCAAAAAATTGTCAATGATGATGTCCCCGAAATTTTAATGAATAAACGTGTGCTTAGTCTTGACTTAGGTTCGATGATTGCTGGCTCTCGCTTTCGAGGTGAATTCGAAGAACGCTTAAAGCTTACCTTAGATGAGATTATTCGTTCCGAAGGGGAAATTATCCTTTTCATTGACGAACTGCATACCGTTGTGGGAGCAGGAGCGGCTCAAGGTGCAATGGATGCTAGTAATATGATGAAGCCTGCTTTGGCTCGTGGTGAACTTCAGTGTATTGGAGCCACCACATTAAACGAATACAAAAAATACATTGAACGTGATGCCGCTTTAGAACGCCGATTTGCCTCTGTATTTGTGGATGAGCCTACCGTCGAAGAAACCATCGAAATGCTAAAAGGTATTAAAGGGCGTTATGAAGCTCATCACAATCTCGTTTACGCTCCTGCAACATTGGAAGCCGCCGCTCGATTATCTGACCGCTATGTAACCGAAAGGCGTTTACCTGATAAGGCAATTGATTTGCTTGATGAAGCGGCTGCTAAGCTTCGCATTGCTATCTACTCTATGCCTCCTGAACTCAAAACAAAAAAGAAACAGCTCAATCAAATTCAAAAGGATGAATCCGAAGCGGCTCAAAATCAAGATTGGGAAAAAGCGGCTCAACTGAAAGCAGAACGACTACGGCTACAATCTGTTTTTGAAATAGAGCATGAGGCTTGGTTGAAATCTAAGAACTTAGACGAGATAGTCGAGATGAGCGACATCGCTGAAGTGATTGCTATGTGGACAGGGATTCCTGTAGCAAACGTTTTGGAAGCCGAAGCAGATAAATTGCTCAATATGGAAGAGCGTCTGCATGAGCGAATTATCGGACAAGATGAAGCTATCATGGCAGTGTCCGATGCCATTCGGCGAGCAAGGTCAGGTTTAAAAGACCCAAAACGTCCTATGGGCAGTTTTCTATTTTTAGGAAGTTCGGGGGTCGGCAAGACCGAATTGGCAAAGGCACTTGCATGGTTTTTGTTCGATGATGAGGAAGCTCTTTTACGAATTGACATGAGCGAATATCGTGAGGGACATACTGTCAGTCGTTTGTTTGGGGCTCCACCTGGTTATGTTGGCTACGATGAAGGAGGTCAATTAAGTGAGGCTGTTCTTTGGAGGATGGGCGTATGACCGATGGACAAGGACGCGTCATTGATTTTCGTAATACAGTAATTATCATGACCAGTAATATCGGAACTGCTTTTGGTGCGAAAGGTGGTACTCTTGGATTTCGCTATCGAGGCGATTTGGGAACGTTTGATGATAAGAAAATTAAGGGTGACATTCAATTATCATCTTCCATATCATGACCAAAGAACAGGTAATTGAAATTGTTGATTTGCAAATGCAAGAAATTATCAACCGCCTTTCTGAAAATGGAATTACGATTAAATTAACCGACACCGCTCGTACATGGCTCGGTGAGGAAGGCTATGACCCTGCATTTGGGGCAAGACCATTACGCCGTACCTTGCAAAAACAAATCGAGTCCCCCATGTCTGTCAGGATATTGCAACGCGAGTTTAAAATTGGTGATACGGTTGAGATTAATTATGACGAGGAAATAGGTTTGACCTTCACATGCGTGGATGAGGACTCTGAGTTAATTATCAGTTTGGATATTCCACAAGACATTGAAATTGAGTAAAACCAGGAGATATTATGTCAACACCATTTCCAGGCATGGATCCATATTTAGAAGCAGGACATATTTGGAAACAAGTTCACAGTGATTTGATTAGTGCTGTACGCCAATATTTAGTTCCCATTCTACGTCCACATTATCGGGTGTCTATTGAAGAAATGACCTATTTATCGGTCTTACCCCCAAAAGAAAGACGGGGTGGAGAACCTGATGTTTTAATGATAAATCCCCATAGAAAAAGAAATTGGGATGGTCATGGCATGCCGACAGGTACTCAAACTGTTCCTATAGCAACAGCCACTGAGGTCGCTTCGCCAAAAGTCAAATCCGTCCATGTAAAATTGCTATTTCCAAAAAAGGTAAAACATAAATATTTGGAAATTCAAAAAGCAAATAATGGTGAAGTGATAACTGTTATTGAAATCATATCGCCAAGTAACAAAATTAGTAAAGGTCGTCGGGTATACAGAAAAAAGCGGCTCAAAATTTTGGATAGCTTGACCAGTTTGATAGAGATTGATTTAATCCGTCGTGGCAAGCCACATACAATGGACACTAAAAAGAAAAGTGATTATCGCATTATCATTAGCCGATTTGATGACCGCCCAATGGCAGAGGCATATTTGTTTGGCATGCGGGATACTATTCCCGATGTACCTATCCCCTTGCAAGAAAATGAACCCAAGCCACTTTTGCCGCTCAATCAGATTATTCATACCCTGTATGATAATTGTGGTTATGACATGTTTATTGATTATTCCAAATCGCCACCATTACCATCATTATCAGAAGAAGATATCACATGGGTAAAATATGAAGTATTACAGCGAATTAAGAAATAGTTGAAGGAAACCACACCTGCTTGACAAAACACAAAAAAAGACCATAATCTGTTTTATGGCTCGTTTATCTTTATCCCTGTTCGGACAAGTCAAAATTAGACTTGATAACAAAATAGTTCCTGTTTTGAACAGTCCGAGATAAAATAGGAGGTATAATGCGATTTTTCTATCGTTACAATTATATTATGGTAATTACATTTACAGTGGTGATTGTGGTTATGTTATGGTTGCTTAATACACAATACAAAGCTCAATACGACAATCGGGTTGTTCAAATCGAAGGCAAATTTGAAGAACGGGCTTTGATATTAGATTCGGTCATGGAACGGGTGAATGACGCAATTAATAACATGCAAACTCATGCCAAAATATTTTTGCAAACGCACCCTGAAATTACTGAGTCTTCTGTACTCTATAAACAACTTGCAGAAAATAAGACTGAAAATTATTTTCATCTTGATGATATTAAACCTCCCTACACGACTGATGTAGTTGGAAATTTGACAGGTATTGGTTCACTAGAAAATCGTTCTAGTGATTTTTATCGTGAGATTGAAATGGCATTTAGCCTTAATTCCGTATTTGAAACGACTATACAAAATTTACCCAATACAGCTTGGGTTTATTATATGTCAAAAAACAAATTTACTAATATTGCCCCATGGGTAACTTCATCTGATTTCAGATTTCATTCCGAACATCATGAATTAAATTTTTATAAACTTGGTCTTCCTGAATATAATCCTGAACGCACTCCATTTTGGACAGAAATTTATGTTGACGAATTAGGCGAAGGCTTAATGGTTACTGCTTCTGTACCTGTTTATGAGCATGATACATTTAGGGGAACCGCATCGCTTGATTTTACGCTTGATGTGTTGAACACCTATATTACCCATTTTGAAGCGGGACATGAAAACATGTTTATCATCAATGACATGAACCAAATCCTTGCCCATGCCAGTCTAGTACAATCGTCAGATGTCGAAGTGAGACCGATTGCATCAGGTTTTCCAGCCGATATTCAATCACAAGCGGAGTCAATCTTGAATTTGCCTGCCTCCGAGTTCCACGAGGTTGATGGTTATATGGTCATTCAAAAAGACCTTGAGAATGTGCCATGGAAGTTGGTATATTGGATTCCTAAACAGTCAATCATTATGAGTGTAGCGGGCAGTTCATCTGATATACTGTTAGCTATGGTGGGTGGATTATTGGGTGTGTTTGCAATGACATATTATATTACCAATAAAGATTTTATCCGTCCTACTCGCCAATTAGTAACTCATATCGAATCGGAAAATAAGCATGGAGCGACCAACATTCCAGCAGTGCCTAAAGTTTGGCGGACATGGTTTGAGACAATCAGTGAAACGTTTGCCAAAAATCGGCAATTACTTGAGGAAATGCAAAGTAAAAATGAGAGGTTGCAACAACTCGACAAAATAAAAGACGAATTTATTGCTAATACTTCACATGAACTACGCACCCCACTCAATGGCATTATCGGACTTGCCGAGTCACTTGTCGACGGGGCAACGGGTGAAATTTCTCACTTGACCAAACAAAATTTGAACATGATTATCTCTAGTGGTCAACGTCTCGCCAATTTGGTCAATGATATTTTGGATTTTTCCAGATTACAGAATCAAGAATTGGCTTTACAACAAAGCCCTGTTGACATGTATGCCATGACTGACATGGTACTTGCTTTGTCACAACCATTGGTCGGAAAAAAGGGTGTACAGTTAATCAATGATATTCCTGAAGATACACCATTGATACATGGAGATGAAAATCGTTTGCAACAGATTCTATATAATCTCATCGGCAATGCGATTAAGTTTACAGAGTCAGGACATGTGAAAATAGGAATCAGGAATCAGGAGTCAGGAATTATGGAGAAGTTCCCTGATTCCCGAATCCTAATCCATGATTCCTTTTTGACCATTTTTGTCAGCGATACAGGTATTGGTATCCCTGCCGATAAACATGCACAAATATTCCAATCATTTGAGCAAGCGGAAGGTTCAACGGAACGAGAGTATGGTGGTACAGGATTAGGCTTGACGATAACGAAGCAATTTGTCGAATTGCATGGCGGGAAAATTTGGCTGGAGTCTGAAATTGGTAAAGGCTCAACATTTTATTTTACCATGCCTATTAGCACCGAAACCGACACAAAAAGAGAGACAATTCATGATAGTCGTCCTGTTGTCATATCGGAAATGGAAATGCCGACTTATGTACCAGAAACGACCCATGCCAAAGATATTACAGTTTTGATTGTGGATGATGAGCCGATTAATATTCAGGTTTTACGCAATCACCTTGCCTTGCAAAACTATCGAATTATTACCAGTACAGATGGCATAGAAGCACTTAAACAAGTTGAAAAAACTCTGCCTGATATTATCTTACTAGATGTTATGATGCCGCGTATGTCGGGGTATCAAGTTTGTTTGCAATTGCGTGAGCAGTATTCTCATGCCGAGTTACCTATCCTCATGCTAACCGCTAAAAATCAAGTTCAAGACATTGTGGAAGGATTTAATGTAGGGGCAAATGATTATCTGACCAAGCCGATAAATAAAAATGAATTGTTTGCTCGCATTCAAACATTGATTACCTTGAAAAAGGCAATAGCAGATAAAAATCAATTGGTTGCCATACAACAAGAGTTGCAAATCGCCAGGAATATCCAACACAATCTTTTGCAAAGTGAAATTCATACATGGCGAAATGTCGACATTGTCTGTTACAGCGAATTCGCCCAAGAAGTCGGAGGCGATTTATATGTTTATTCGCCGATTGATGAAAACCGTTACGGTATCGCAGTAGGTGATGTGTCGGGGAAAGGTATGCCAGCAGCGTTATTCATGGCGGTGACTATTGCCTCGTATCAATCGGCTGCGAAACATCAAATGACTCCTGTAGAATTGATGCAACATTTGGATAAGACTTTGACCAATTATACGCAAGTAGGAAAACAAAATTGTGCGTTTGTGTATATGGAATTAGACCTGAAAGGTTTTGAAAACCATTCTTGTCTGGCACATGCCAAACTTGTCAACGCAGGATGTACTATGCCACTTATTCGGCGACATGACGGCACGGTCGAATGGATACATATTGGTGGCACGCCGCTTGGTGCGGGCTTGGGAAATCAATTTGGTTATATGTCTGAAACAGTCGAATTATTATCGGGAGACATGGTCATTCTAAGCAGTGATGGCATTATTGAAGCCATGAATGAGCGTAATGAAATGTTTGGCTTTGAACGATTTGAACATGCGGTGGAGTCGTTTTCAGCCCAAGATATGAAAGGTTCTGAAAAACTTTCAGGGCACATGGTGGAGCATGTTAAACGTGAAGTCTTGGCGTTTGTCGGTGATGCCGAGCCGCATGACGATTTGACGATTGTAGTAGTTGAGATGTAAAATCTGTAATGCTGTAGGGGAATCTTACTCCCCTTCTCCTCGTAGGGGAAGTTGGCTGGGGGTTGGGGTCTAATAACAAGAAAGGAGTAAGTGATTACAAATAATTACTCCATATTTGCTATTTTGAACACGTTGATGTACTATTGACTTTACAATTGAGTAGCATTAGGTTTGAAATAATAATTGTTATCTTTGTGAAATATTTAATGTTTAGTAATTACAAGATAAACTAGAGGGTCAAAGTTTGCTTTGACATGAAAAGCAACTTTTTTCGCTCCAATTCTCGAAAGCTATAGAATAGTTTTAGCCTATTTCAAACCTTGTCTCAAGGTTTTTAGTGAATGTACGATAATAATTTACCTGACTTACCGCTAGAGATAATTATCAAAGGATGTCAAGACGAATCTAAACATGACCGTAAGAATGAGAAGGGTTACTGTTTTGAGTTGTTTCGTCGTGCCTTAGATGGAAAGGATGAAAATGCATGGGGTGCAATCGATAGCCAATATCACCGTTTGGTATTAAGTTGGATTCAGGCAAAAAACCCAAAATTAAGCCAAGATGAAATTGAAGATCTTGGTCAGGATACACTTCAAAAATTTTTCAATACCTTAACAAGACATGATGATTTGATAGTAGAACGCTTTAAGCATGTAGGAGCATTGCTAAAATACCTTAATCGTTGTGCTATCACTACAATGTTAGATTATCAACGTTATATCCAACGCGTTGCTCGTCTACAAGAACGTCTGCAAGTAGTTTATGACAAAGAGGTATTAGGTTTAACGACCGAACAAAAAGTTTTAGACCAAATTTATTGGGAAGCCGAGTTGGATAAGTTTAAGGAATGGTTATGGAAAAATGTAACCAACCCACTGGAACAAAAAATCCTTCAGTATTCTTTTGAGGAAGGCTTGACTCCGATTGAGATTACCGAATTTTATCCCGATGATTTTCCTGATGTACAGACCGTACGGCGAGTAAAAGAACGGGTTTTGAAAAGGATAAGACGGGCATTGAAGTAGATATCGAAAGAATGCATAAGTTTGCATTTTCATAACAATTCTGTTATTATTTTAAAGTTTAAGCATTTTACATTAACCACATGGAGAAGAACTAATGTCTTTTATTGATAAAGCAACTTTATTTAACCAAAATGGATATGTTGTAGAAAAAAATTTACTTAGTAAAATAGAGGTAGATTATCTTCGTGAAGAATCTGTTGCCTTAGTGAAACTATTTTCAGAAAAACACGATGTAGATGTCACCCTAGAATGTGCTAGAAATAAAATTACAGGAGCAGAAGAAACTCAACTTTTACAGTGTGAGGACATACATTTTTATTCTGCTTCGTATTGTCGTTTGATGGTGGACGAACGCATGGTCAGTTTGGCGACCAAAGTTATGGGAACAAATAACATAAAATTGCATGGCACAAAAGTTTTTATTAAACCAAAAAACAATGGTTCACCCGTGCCACTGCATCAAGATTATGTCGATTTTCCATACAAGAATCACAGTTTAATATCGGCTATCATCTTTTTAGAAGATGTAATAGACAGCAGTAGTAAGGTATGTCTAATACCATGTAGTCATAAGCAAGGACCTCTTGAGCATAGTCCTGATGGAGGTTGGCACTTGCCTTTTGATGAGTATTCACTTGACTCTGCTACACCCATCCATGTGCAAGCAGGCGATGTCATGCTTATAGATTGTTTGACTGTTCATGGTTCAGGTTTCAACCGTAGTTCCCAAGCACAAACATTTATTCTGCTTCAATTGTGTAACCCTGATGATGAGCCTGATGATGAGCGTCCTTATCCTCGCGGGTATGGAATGATGATTCAAGGAATTAACACAAATATCTAATTTCGGATTATCATGTAGGGGCGTATCTTCATGGTCGCCTATGCAACTTAAATCTCATGTCTCTACAAACATTCGAGCGAAGTCTGATTGCTTTTATATTATGGTTAGTTTCCATTGTAGTCGCTTTTACCACAGGTGCCTCACTTTTTTTTAATGTGGCATATCTACTTGGGGGAATGATTATATTTTCTTTTGTATGGTCATGGTTAAATATTTCCTGGTTAAAAGTAAGTCGTCAGACATTTACTCGTCGAGTTCAAGTAGGACAAGTAGCCGAAGAACGGTTTTCGATTGAAAACAAAAGTTATATCCCCAAACTCTGGGTCGAATTTCAAGACCAATCGGAACTGCCAAACTATCGAGCCAGTTTCGTGATATCAGGCTTAAAAGGGAAAGAACGATACGCCCGTACCTTTCGCGTGGTATGTTTGCAACGAGGGCGATTTCGACTGGGTCCAATTGTTCTCATAAGTGGTGATCCATTTGGATTGTTCATCGTATATCAAAAACTGCCATTGAGGTCAAATATTATTGTCTACCCTTTGATTATTCCTTTGCCTTACTTTAGACCATTGGTAGGTGAATTAATTGGTGGCGAATCCATATATCGGCGTACACATCAAATCACAACAAACGTATCTGGAATACGAGAGTATGCTCCCGGCGACAGTTTTAACCGCATCCATTGGCCCAGCACTGCTAAAAGGAGTACCTCCGAAATGAGCCGTTTAATGGTTAAGGAATTTGAACTCGACCCTATGGCTGATGTATGGATTGTGATGGACATGGCTCGTGCTGTGCATGTCGGTACTGCGTTTGAAGATTTACCTGTTCCTGAGATTCCTCTTGTCCCATGGGAAGATATGCCCGAACCTGAAATCGGACCAAGTACAGAAGAGTATACTATTGTTGTTACTGCTTCGTTGGCACATCATTTTATCCGCCAAAATAAATCGGTGGGAATGATTACCTATTCTCGCGGTGGGCATTGTGAAATAATCCAAGAAGATAGAGGAGAACGACAGGAAAACAGAATTTTAGAAACGCTAGCGGTTACTCATCCACAAGGTAGGATTTCGTTGCACCAAGTATTGATTGCAGAAGGTGTCCGATTTACTCGAAATACTACCTTAGTAATTGTAACACCTTCTGTTGCATTGGAATGGGTATCGGTCGTGCAACATTTCGTTAGTCGAGGGGTTAAAACAACCACGATTCTAATTGACCCTAGCAGTTTTGTGGATGCGACCGTTAATACCGATGATGCTTTGGAGGAATTACTGGCAAGTCATATTCCGACTTATATTGTTCGCAATGGTGATAGAATTGATGAAGTGTTGGAAAGTAGTAGGGGGTTTTAGAATCCGATTTTCTAGAAAATTGAACTTCTATACTGACAATTGAAAGTTACCGAGATTTTTACGGCGGGTGATGCTGTAGCTTTTAAGAGCTACGGACTTTTATCTTTAAAATTGACATTGCACCCAATTTGGTGTAGTATGACGGCGTTTTTGATTTTTAATTTAAAAATAGGCAAGATGCCTGTCTTACATGGTACGGGTGATGTCCTGTACTACATGAAAGGTTTTTATGGAATCACAATTAGTTACGCCTGTTAAATGTCCGAATTGCAACCTGCAATATCAAGCCCCTATCATGCCGATTGTTAATGTCAGTCGGAACCCTGAATTGAAAAGGGCGTTTTTGAATGGACAAGTAAATATTAGTCAATGTTCACAATGTAAAACCATTGTTGGGCTAAATATCCCATTCCTCTATTTCGATGATGAAAAAGAGCTTGCTTTAGTATTTATACCTAATGAATTACAATTGTCAATGACCGACCAACAAAAGCTGGTTGGAAATTTGAGCAATACCCTTATACATAACATGCCTCAAGAAGAGAGAAAAATGTACATGCTCAATCCCAAGATGTTTATTAGTCGTGAGGGACTGTTCAAAGCAATCATGGAATCAGAAGGCATCACAGAAGAAATGCTCCAAGCTCAACAAGTGAGAGGAAAAGTGTTGGAAGAGTTACTCAAAGCTGGAGATGAAAATACATTACAAGCATGTGTCAAAGAACATGAAGAACATCTCGATGAATTATTCTTTAAGTTGCTTACGGTTACGGCTTTGCATGTGATGGAGGCTGGTAATCAACAGGATGGTCAAAATTATTTCTCTATCAGGCAAGTTATCGCTGAGTTGAGTCCTAATGGCAAAAAATTTGTTGAGAAAATTGATAAGGAGCTGGGTTTGCAAATGCTCACCGCAGAAACCTTGTTAGAAACTCTCAAAGTAACTAGCGATGATAATGAATTTCGCAATCTGATTAGAAATGGACATACCATTCTGAATTATAACTTCTTCCAAAAATTGACATCTGAAATCGAGACTCTTGAAAAGGAAGGTAATCGCTCCGAATCGGAGAAACTAAAAGCACTTCGCTCTCGCATTTTGGATGTATCTTCTCAAATTGAGGATGAGTCGAAACGAGCTGTTGCTAAAGCAAATCTACTCTTACAAGAAATGATTGCTACTGACGACATAGAATCAATGGTTTCAGAGAAAATTGACCAAATCGATGAATCATTTTTCTATGTGCTTACGGCTTATATTCAGGAAGCAAAACAAAATGACCAACCTGACAAAGTTGAAAAGCTAATGAAATTATATGATTTGGTTGCTATGGAAATTGAGTCTAAACAAAATGAAGCGGGAGCATAAATTTGACCGTCGTACCTTTGCCAAATTTGCTCTCAATCCAAATTCGTCCTTGATTTTGTTCAATCATTTCGCGGCAAATAATTAAGCCTAAGCCCGTTCCTTGCTCTTTATTTGTACCAATGGTTGAGTGATGCACATCAATTCTAAATAGTTTATTAAGGTCTTCACGACTCATGCCAATACCTGTGTCTGATATAGATACCTCAACAAAAGACTGTACTACAGGTAGCTTACCCGTAGACATGGCAAGGTGAGATTGACTGCCTGTCTTCTCACCTTGTTTGGTTTTTACTTTAGCAGAAATGATTACATCGCCAGCCTCATTGGTGAATTTGATAGCATTTGAAATCAAATTGCGGGCGATGGTATCAATCATATTTTCATCGGCATAAATAAATAACTCGGGGTTAATTTTGTTTTGTAAATTAACCTCCTTTTCTTTTGAATTAGTCCTCAACAACCGCACATTATCCTCAATAACCTCATGTAGATTGAGTCTTTCGGGTTCATACTGCATCCGCTTCATTTGCAATCGTGACCACTGCAACAAATTTTCTAGCAGATTATACACATTTTTGGTAGTACGATGTAAGCTACTGCCTACTTTACGAATGTCATCTGTACCAAATCGTTCGGGCATTTCCGCTAGCAAATTAGACATGCCGAGTAGTGGTTGAAACGGTCCTTTTAAGTCATGGGCAACAATGGAAAAAAATTTATCTTTGCCCGCATTAATTTGGGCTAAGTCATGCGTTTTTTCTTCTTCTAAACGACGTAGCCTTTTTTCCATGCCATATAGCTGGGCATTACGGATAGCAATTGCAATATGATTAGCAATCATCTGTAAGGCTTTTTTGTCCTCTGTATCAAATGCATCTGGTTTATCAGAATGGATATTTAACACGCCAAGCATTCTATGCCCAACTTGCAAAGGCAGGGTAAATTCTGAAAGTGTTTCAGGAGGTGTTTCAAAACCAAAATATGGTTCATTCAAACGGGCATTACTTATAAGATGTGGACATTTCGTCTTGCAAGCCGACGCAACACCACCAGAAAGTGAATCGACCCTAAGAGAAAGGTTTTGTTCAAGCGAATGCATCCCCTTACGCGTGGCACTTGCTCTTAAGAAGATGGTATTTTCTTTTTTCGTCAGCAGAGATACACTGACACAATAATAGCCAAACTTAGAACGAATTAAATTAACTAAGGCTACCAGTAACTCATCTAAATCAAGTATGGAAGTTACCTTTTGTCCTAGCAGACTGGTGGTTTCCAACTGCACAGCTCGTTTGGATAAAGATGCATTTGCTTTTTTAAGTTCACCACTCAATTTTTGTAATTGTTCGTTTCGGGTTTGTAGGTCTCTTCTAAGGTCTTGGATATTCAGATGTGTTCTGATTCGAGCTAACATTTCTGCTTGATGAAGTGGTTTAGTAATATAATCCACCGCCCCCAATTCAAACCCTTGCAGTTTATCTGCTGTTTCAGAAAGTGCTGTCATGAAGATTACCGGAATATCTTTGGTAGTTTCATTTGCTTTTAAACGGCGGCATGTTTCAAAACCATCAATACCAGGCATCATAATATCCAACAAAATAATGTCGGGATGCACATATTCAGCTCGCTTAAGAGCTACTTGTCCACTTTTTGCCACCAGAATACGAAAGCCGTACCCTTCTAAATACTCTGATAACACACTCAAATTTGTGGGATTGTCATCAACAATTAAAATAGTGTAGCGATTAACATGATTTTTTGACGCGTTGGACGATTGGGCATCCATTGATTTTTCTCCTCCGAAAATAATTTTTAGCCTTGCGACTCCTTATGTTTTTCGAGTAACTCGATAATTTTTTCATCTTCAAAACTTGTCGCTAATTTTTCAGTTTCGTTAGCAAACGGCTCAAAATCAGAATTTGATTCGACAAGACGGGCTATTCGTTCCCGAATATTAATCATGTCTCCCATCATAGCAAGATTTAGCAAAAAAGCCAATTCTTCTTTGGATGGAGGGATTACTGTTTCAAGAACTTCAACTGTTTCACAAAGTTGAACTTCTATACCAAAAAAGGGTTAGTTTGGTGAATACCATAAACCACATGGTTTAAAATTACAATTCTTACCCTTAGCAAGTATAAAATAAAAAACATGGCTTGGGATATTTTTCGACATGATTTTCAATCACATGGTCGCACAATGGAGCATCAAATCGCTTGCTTTTTCATGTCAAAGCAAACTTTGACCCTCCAATTTATCTTGTCAAAAAATAGCATTGAACAGCCCTCGTAGTTAACATAATTTGCCAACTCATTCTATATATTGCTCAAGAAAAAGCAAAATTTCCCTATCCTCAAAATGCCTTGCCATTTTTTGTAATTTGGTGGCAAATGGAAGATATTGTTTGTCTTTTTCTGCTACGTAAATAGCATGGCTTTTAATTTTCTGCATGTTGCCCATCATTGCCAAATCATACAAAATGTCTATTTCGTTAGAAGGAGGAACGATTAGTTTTTCCATCATGGGAACTTCCGCATTGCGGTGCAGGCTCATGTCTTCCTCTAATACATCGCTAGTTTGATAATCCAATTCGGATACATGGCTAGAAATTTCATATTCCATCAATATTATCAGCACTTCCAAATCAAACCAAAAAGTGCTTCCTTGCCCCGCTTTGCTTTCTACTTGAATGACACTGCTCATCATTTCTGCCACACGTTGGCTTAACGTCAAGCCTAAACCTGTTCCTTCGGTAAAGCCTAATTCATTTTCTAGTTGTTCAAAAGGACAAAATATGGCATCAATTTGTTCATTGCTCAAGCCTAATCCCGTATCCTCAATTTCAAAGCGGATATCTTGCTTTCTTTGGATTTTATCAGAATCCATGAGCCATTGATTATCTTTGATTAAACCTACACGACATATCACATGTCCATGTGATGTAAATTTGATGGCATTTCCTAATAGACTGATTAATATTTGTCGTAGCCGTTGTTGGTCAGTTTGGATATTGGTTGGCAATGGAGTAACAATCTCATATTGAAACATGAGTCCTTTTTCTTTCGCCAAAAAACGATATACTTTAATGATTTTTTCAAGAAATGCTGGGAAATGAAAATCGCTCATAAGAATATCTGTTTTGCTAGTCTCAATTCGAGAGAAATCCAAAATATCATTGATTATAGTTAATAAATGCTCGCCGCTTTGATGAACGATATTTATTCTTTCATGTTGTTTATGATTTAATGCTTCGGCTATTTCCTTTGCCCTAGCTAGTTCAACCGTATTTCCTTTGCCCTAGCTAGTTCAACCGTTTTTTTCTCTAACTCTTCAGTCCATTTTGCCAATTCTTGATTAGCCTCTTGCAATGCTTTTTCTGCACGTTGACGTTCAGCCAATTCTTGTTCAAAGCGATGTGTACGAGCATCGACTCGCTCTTCCAAAGTAGTATTTACCTTCTCTAATTCGATATTCCGTTCGGCTAACAAGGCTGAAAGTTCCGATAGTTTTTTACGATTGTCTTCAGCTACTTTTACATCACGATAAGCACGCAAAGCAACAATAATTGTTGTTAATAATTTGTTATGGGTAAGTTCAAGTTTAGTTTTATAATCATTGATGTCATACTTTAAAATAATGGAAGATTACCAGTCTCATTTTCCTCCATGATGACATCTAACAATATCACAGCTGTATCAGGATGTGTTTTGATTAACTGTACTGCTTCTTCTCCCGAATAGGCAGAAATAAACTCTAATGGTCTATCATCCACTTTTAATCTTCGTAAGGACAATCGGGTGATTGTGTGAGTTTCAGGTTCATCATCAACAATCATAATTTTCCATGCATTTTCATTATTATCTAAAGACTGTCGCTCATCATCAAATAAAATAATGTTATCGTCGTCATTTATTTGCATATCATCGAAAGGTAATGTACTATCCTCCCTCATTGATTTTTAGTTTTTCAGTTATTTCCGCCCTGACCAATTGCATGGGTTCTTCGGCTCTGCGGTGGACTGCCCAAATTCCACCGATAGCTAACAAGGTTGCTAGGGCTAAGCCATAATTAAGCATTTCCCAATACGATTCCTCGCCTTGTTCCATCGGACGCAAGACGCGTGAGGCTGTCCCACGTGAACGAATGGTAAGCAAATCTAAATCCTCTACAGACCAATCTACCGTATTTTGCAAAAATTGCAAACTATTGAGATAACGGTCGCGGGTCAAGCGAGTCGAAATGTCAAAGACAAAATCATCAACAAATTCGGCACTAGCAATCACCACTAAACGAGTTGTATCGGGTGATGATTCAATCGTGCCAACACTTTGGGTATTAGCCGCAGTTGGGTCTTCTCCCTCACCTACTGCTTGCAAAGGAGGCTCTTTGCCTGTAAAATAGCTATTAAACGTACCACGCATGACAATTGCTAGGATATGGCTGGTTTGTTCTCCTTCAATAGCAAAGCCTACATCAGGGTAGAGGTCAAAATCAGGTTGGAGGGTCGTATCGGTGCGAATCCATGAATCTGCACTTGATTTTAATAACTCAACCACCTCTCGTTCTTCGTTTACTGTCTCGTCAACCAACAATGGCGAAGCCCAATTCATGGTAACTGCTGGAATTTGAGCAACGATAGGATTACCTTCTGCCATGCCGTCGGGGCGAACATCTACGAAAAATGGGAAGTTAATCGCTTGAACTTCCTGTACTTGCAAGCCGCCCAAATCACGCGTCACGGTTACAGGGAATGGCTCATTTTGTTTATCCATCACCAAACCATCTTGAATAGTAATTCCATAGCTGGCTAGCATGTCATTCAGTCCTTCAATCAATGGTTCTAAGCCAAGACCACCGCTCATTTGGTCAGGGGCTACTTTATAGTTACTTGTGGCAATCACAACTGCTCCACCTCGCATCAAGTATTGGTCAATGGCATATCGTTGATTATCCGTCATCTGTTGAGGAGCAATCACTAACAACATATCTATATCGGCTGGCACTTGTCCATTCAATAGGTCAAGTGAACGTACCTCGTAATCTTGGCGTAATTGCTCGGTTATAGAACGCCATGACGACAATGGTTGCTGTGGTTGTCCAAACATGTCTTGGGTAGGAGTTTGTGGCGGCACCCATAAACCAATTACCTTAAGAAAACCACTCGATGAGCGTTTTAAGCCTGATTCAATTGATGTGCGAATATCGCCTTCGGTCAGCTCACCTGATGGGAAAATGGTATAGGATTGGTCTCCGATTGTTAATAGCATGTGCATGTAGTAACTATCGGGAGAAAATAGGGAAACAGCATAAGGCTGAATACCGTAATCGTTGAATAACTTTTGGGTGTCAACGCCACTGCTTGGATCATTTGGGTTAATGATGGAATAGGTAAATTTGCCATTGCTATCTTTCTCGATTTTATCGGCTACATTGGTAATTCGTTCGGGGATTTCGACAAGTTGCTCTGGCAGAGTGTCAGGGGTGAGATACACGGTCAGTTTTGCCGAATCGGGTAAGGAAGCCAGCAAAACATCAATGCTCTGAAAACCGTAAACAACTTTTTTGATTGCACGTGTTAAATCATATTCCAAATTGCGAAGGCGAACCTCAATATTTCCATCACGGAATGGCTCAACTTCGATAAGGTCACGAAAATTTAGGACTTCATGCTGGTCGCCATAGCGAATGAGAATATCAAAATATGAGTTAATAACTGAAGACTCATATTTGCCTGCAATCTGGAATGGCGTAGGACGAATACTATAGCTTTGATTAGCTTCTAGTTCTTTGTCGGGGTCTTTGGCAGGGTCAACAATTTCGATGACGACCATGCCGTTGGAAGCGACTTCATACTCCTTCAATGTGTCTCGAATTTGCGGCACAAGTGGAGCCAACAATGGATGCGTCTTTTCACTAAAATAGCCTCGAATGAGAAGTGGTTCTTGTACGTTACTTAACAAGTCATGGGTGGTGCTTGATAAGCTGTATTCCTTTAGTTCCGTCATGTCAAAACGAGCTTGTACAAATGGATAAAGCCAAAAATTGATAATAACCAAATTTAGGGCAATCAAAGTAGCAGTGAGTATAGCATTGCCGCGATGTTCAGCCGTATTGTTACCTTTACTCCAACGTTTGCTATCTAGGGAAAGAACATTTAGTCCTAAAAAGATGCCTGCTAATGATAAATAATACACCAAATCACGCAGGTCAATGACACCACGCTCAATACTTTCAAAATGACTGATGGGAGAAACTGCTCGCAATACATCACCAACAGCATCGCCGAAAAATTCGGTGAAACCACGTATACCAAGCATGTAAAGTATACCGCAAACTAACACTGTCAAAATCAAAGAAACGATTTGATTGTTTGTGCGTGATGAGATAAAAAGCCCAATAGCGACATAAGCAGCCGCCATCAAAATAGCGGCGAGGTAGCCCCCAATGACTGGTCCCCAATCAAGATTACCGAGTATAGAAACAGTTATAGGTAGAAAAAGTGTCAAAATCAATGCCGTAATAATCAATGTCAATACGGCTAGAAATTTACCGAAGACAAGTTGACTTGTCCGAATCGGCAAGGTAAGCAAAATTTCTAATGTACCTGTTTGTTCTTCTTCACTCCATTGTCGCATGGTCAAAGCAGCTACTAGGAAAATCATGAGTAACGGCATGGAGCGGAATAAAGGTCTCACATCAGCGATGCCCCTTGAAAAAAAGGTGTCTACCCAAAAAAATGAGAAAAGGGTTATAGCTAAAAAGACACCCAAAAAAATGAGTGCCATTGGTGAACCAAAATAATTACTTAATTCTTTACGAATTATCGCTATGGTCTGTTTCATGTATGTCACCCCCTGTGGTTGCTAATTTATTAAAAATACTTTCTAGTGTTTGTACATCTCGTTTTAATTCACGTACTGCCCAATCGTTTTGGCGAGCTACATCATAAATAATGGGGCTAAGGTCGGTATTTACTTCGCCCATGATACGATACGCGAGATAGCCATCCGATGTTTTGGTCATGCCGATTTTACGCACACCTTTTATGTTTTTGAGAGTTTCATGCACTCCTGAAGTACGTTCCTGTAAAACTAAAATACTGTCGTTGGTTGATGATAATTCAGATAAACGATTGTTTGTTTTGATTTGACCATTTATCAAAATAATTACTCGGTCGCATAACGCCTCCACTTCAGATAAGATATGGGTGGAGAAAAGAATAGTACTGTGTTTCGATAAACGTCGAATTAAATTCCGTATTTCGACGATTTGGGTTGGGTCAAGCCCGATGGTTGGCTCATCAAGAATTAACAAACGCGGGGCATGCAATATCGCTTGAGCCAATCCGACCCGTTGTCGAAAACCTTTACTCAATTGGGAAATACGACGAGTAAGATGTTCGGATAGTCCTGTGGCTAAAATAGCCTCTGTTAGATATTTGGGTTGTTCCTTTTCAGGAATCTGCCGTAATTCTGCTATCATTTTCAGATATGCTTGTACTGACAATTCGGGGTAGAGTGGTGCGTTTTCTGGTAGATAGCCGATGCGAGTTTGGACCTCACTGCGATGAGTGAGAACATCCAAGCCATCTATTTCGACAACGCCTCCACCAGGTTGAAGATAGCCTGTTAATGTTTTAATGATAGTGGTTTTCCCAGCCCCGTTAGGACCAAGTAGCCCCACAATTTCGCCAGATTCAATATCAAAACTTACGCCACGCAATGCTTTAATCATGCCGTAAGATTTGGTAAGCTGTTCTACATGTATCATGTTGCCTCCTGAACTTAGTAATTTCTAAACAATTATGTGCAACGAAAATTAAAAAGCGATTAGAACACTGTTAAAAATGTATTAGAAGTCAAATAGCTTTAATTTGACCAATTAAAATTATTATGTTATTATGGTATCATATCTCCTTCAAGGTACTGTGTTCCTTGAAAGTGGTGATTCAATTCTAAATAATATAGGAGAAATCGTTTTATGGCAAATCGCACCATTAATCTTACCGAACCATTGTATGATTATATGCTTTCTAATTCTTTGAGAGAGCATGAAGTGTTACAACAACTACGTCAGGAAACTGCTCAACTTGCAAATGCGACAATACAAATTTCGCCTGAACAAGGACAATTCATGGCACTGTTGGCAAAGCTAATCGGAGCCAAGCGGGCGATAGAAATTGGTGTTTTTACGGGTTATAGTTCCTTATGTATTGCTTTAGTTTTACCCGAAGATGGGCAACTTACTGCCTGTGACATCAATGAAGATTGGACGAATATTGCTAAGAAATATTGGCAGAAAGCGAATGTCGCTCATAAAGTTAATTTGTATCTAGCACCTGCTACAGAAACATTGAAAAATCTATTAGGACAAGGACAGGCAAACTCTTATGATTTTGCTTTCATTGATGCCAATAAAACAGATTATGATGATTTCTATGAGCTATGTCTGGAGTTAATGCGTCCTGGTGGTCTTATTACTATTGATAACATGTTCATGCATGGGGGAGTGGCTGATGAGCAAGTTCAGGATGAAAGTACAAATGCAATTCGTGTTTTGACAAAGAAACTTCATGCCGATTCTCGTGTGGATGTGAGCATAGTTCATATTGGGGATGGATTAGCTCTTGTTCGTAAAAGGTAGTTTTTTGCATGGTTCAAGCTAAATAGCAACCATAGAAACCAGCCGTTGGGATCCCCCGACTTCTAGTCGGGGGTCGTTGACTAATAAGCAATCTCCGATATTTGTTCCCATTCAACATCGAGTGAAAAATCTTCCACATCAACATCATCATCCATTTCATCATGCACGCCAGCTACATCCCCACGGTCGCAGTAGGAACGATACACACAAAATCGGCAGGCTTTTTCATCATCCGTCAAAGGAAAGTCATTATTCATGCTGATTTCCTCAATGAGATTACTTAGATAAATCTCATTCTGCTCATGCAAATCAGAATTATAGTCGATGACATAAGGGTTGTCAGGCATGGCAGTAAACCAATACATCATCATAATATTTGATATTGTAATATTATTTCCATTGTTTAGATGAGAACCTGCCACATGTAACATATAAGGATAAACCTTACTTTGTAAACGGTCAACCAAACGATAGGATAAAGGGCGTTTGACATTTGTTTTCCAGTCTATAATCAATGTTTTGTCATCTAAGAAAGCTATCATGTCATACTTTGCCACAAGACGATAATTGTTTAGAATAGTTGTCAGCGTTATTTCAGTGTAGGGTGATTGTCTAAGCTTGGCAAGTGTATTTTGATAAAAAGTGAGATAGTCTTGCCACATGGATGGCAACTCGATAAACTGACTAGCTGTCACCGTTTCTGTAAGTAAATTTTCTGGCAATCCCACCAAATGTTGATGTACCAAACGGTGAAAATCGCTACCGAGTTGCATGCGGTCTTCAATTTTGTGAATGGGGTCACTTTCAATAGCGGGCCAACTTAAATGTTTAATATACTTCAAATTAAAACGCCGCTGACATGTGACGTAATCTTGTAGATTCGATTGGCTAAATTCAAAATCAAGGGCTAATGTTTTCATTTCAGTTTCCATTTGTTATATCAAATGCAAAAAAGTGCTGGAGGGTCAAAGCTTGCTTTGACATGAAAACGCAAGCTTTTTCGCTCCAAATTACAAATTTGTCATGAATGATAACACATTTAAGACGAATAGCAAAAAACAATTCTTTCCTTGACAAAAATCAATTTAACATTTATACTCGTGAATATCATAAAGTAACATTTTGGATCCAGACCCGACAGGTTTCTAAAGACCTGTCAGGTCTAGCCAAAAAAATGCTAATATCTATTATTGGCAAGCACATTTGCAGTATCATGCGTAATATTACATACTTAGCCGTAAATCATGAAGTTAGTATCTGTTTTTACATCCAACTGACTTTACTGAAATAACAATGTTAAAAAAAGGTTGTGGGATTTCCACCTTAAGTATAATAATACTGATTGGTTGCGGCTATTGGTATTTTTGGTATCTGTGGGCTTTGCCCATTGGTTGCCCTCCTGATTGTTTTAATGCCCAATTGATGAATAAAGATTTGACAGGAAAAGATTTTAGTGGGGCAAATTTAGCAGGGGCTAACCTACGCGGTGCTAATTTAAGTGATGTGAATTTTAAGAGAGCCAATTTGCGAATGACTAACTTTGTTGATGCCAACTTAGAGAAAGTTGATTTAAGAAAAGCCAATTTGCTAGGTACTGACCTACGCCGAGCCTCGTTGAGTGGAGCAAATTTAAGTGGAGCCAGTCTCATTACGGTAGATTTGACACTGGCTGATTTAACGGGGGCAGACCTGAGTGGCACAGTTCTGATTGCGGTCAACTTTGAGCTGGCAAAATTGGTCGGGGTAAATCTAAGCAATGTGAATCTTGGTGCGATTAATTTGCATAATGTTAATCTGCGTGTAGCAAACATGCAAAGTACAAATTTAGCAGGAGCAAATCTCAGTGATGCTGACATGTCAGGAGTAAATCTTACCGATGCAGACCTACGAGGAGCAAACCTCAACCGTGCAAAATTGTATGGAGCTGATATGAGCAGAGCTGATATGAGCGGAGCTACACTTATCAAAGCTGATATAAGTGGCAATTTGTATGAGTCAAAATTAATCGGCTCAGTGTTAGTAGGCTCTGTGCTTAATGGTGCTGATTTGCGTAGTGCTAATTTACGTGGGGCGAGGCTACGTGCCTCTGAACTAAGAGATGGAGACTTTAGTGACTTCAAACTTTCTGACCCAATTTTTATTGAATTATCTGATGAGCAATTGAGGGAGTTAATTAGTACAGACGCAAAATTAGAAGGAGTCAGATATGACCATAAAACAAAATGGCCAGTGGGATTTGAAATTCCCTTCACGGCAATTCTTGAAGAATAGTATTTTTATTTTTAAGTTTCATCAATATTAGGAGTTATTTACATGAATTGGTCTCGTGTTTTTTATTTAACATTAGCTTTTACTATTGGAGCTCTTCTCCTCGCTCAATTGTTTGTCGAGAATGAAGAAACCGAGTCCATTAGTTTGACAAAATTAGCTGAAAACGTCCAAAAAGGACAAGTTGAAGAGATTAAAGTTCAAGAAAATGATTTGGAAATTATTTTGAAAGGAGACTTGAAATTTGAGTCGCGAAAAGAGGAAAATATTGGTATCGGCAAAACATTGCTTAACTTAGGCGTACCAGAAAGTAATATTAAGCAAATTCGTATTACTGTGCTTAAGCCAAGTCGTTGGAGTAGTTGGGTGGCAATACTCGGTACTGTCATACCACTTGTACTAATTGGTTTGTTTTTCCTCTTTATTTTACGACAGGCACAAGGAGCAGGTAATCAGGCTCTTGGTTTTGGCAAAAGTAAAGCCCGAATGTTTACTGGTGATAAACCAACTGTTACCTTTGATGATGTGGCAGGAGTCGTAGAAGCCAAAGAAGAATTAAAAGAAGTTGTAGAATTTCTACGTGAGCCAGAAAAATTCATTTCGCTGGGAGCTCGTATTCCCAAAGGTGTTTTGATGGTAGGAGTTCCTGGTTGTGGTAAAACCTTGCTGGCAAAAGCAGTTTCAGGGGAGGCGGGTGTTCCTTTCTTTAGCATTTCAGGTTCTGAGTTTGTGGAAATGTTTGTCGGGGTTGGTGCTAGTCGCGTACGTGATTTATTCGACCAAGCTCATCGCAACAGTCCTTGTATCATTTTTGTTGATGAAATTGATGCCGTTGGTCGTCATAGAGGAGCAGGTCTCGGAGGCTCACATGATGAGCGCGAGCAGACACTAAACCAAATTTTGGTTGAGATGGATGGTTTTGACACTGATACTAACGTAATTGTCATTGCCGCTACGAACCGTCCTGATATTCTTGACCCAGCGTTATTGCGACCTGGACGATTTGACCGCCGTGTTGTGCTTGACATGCCTGATAAGAAAGGACGTGAAGAAATCTTAAAGGTGCATGTCCGTGGCAAGCCTCTGTCTAGTGATATTGACTTAAAAATAATCGCTAAAATCACTGTGGGATTTGTTGGAGCAGATTTGGAAAACTTGGTTAATGAAGCTTCTATATTGGCCGCTCGAAATAACCAAAAACAAATTACCCAAGAAAATTTTCAGGATTCTATAGAAAAAGTACTTTTAGGTCCAACACGCCATAGTAAAATTATTAATGAAAAAGAACGCAAGGTCATTGCCTACCGTGAAGCTGGACAAGCAATCATATCCAAACTCACCCCCGAATCTGACCCTGTTCACAAAATTAGTATCCTGCCACGTGGACGTGAAATTGGTACTACTATTCATCTTCCTGATGATGATAGGACACTTGTTAGTAAGACCTTTTTCAAGACCCAAATTACTGTTTTGATGGGAGGACGAGCCGCCGAAGAAATTGTATTCCCGTGTGTTACCAATAGTACGCGTGGAGATTTAGAAAGAGCTACAAGATTAGCTCGGAACATGGTAACTCAATACGGCATGAGTAAATTGTTAGGTCCCCTCATGTATGGTCAAAAAGAACAAATGGTTTTTTTGGGCAAAGAAATTGGGGAGCATCGCAATTACAGTGAAGATGTGGCACGAGTAATTGACCTTGAAGTGCGGCGTATCGTCGTTGATGCATACAATTTAGCAAAACAAACACTGATTGAGAATCGAGATAAATTAGATTCTCTAGCAGAAAAATTAATGAAGCATGAAACTGTTGATGCTCAAATGTTTAATTCACTGTTTGCCTAGTAGGTCAGTTTTTTTACCTGACTGTTTGTGCGGTATGTGAACCGCACCTACTGTTGACAGACATCTATCTGTCATGTATTTTTCACAAAATAGGAGTAAAAAATTAATGTTACGTTTTTTTAGTTTTCTCATTGGATTTGCCATCGGCATGGTTTTAGGAGCCTCCGCTGTCTTGCTAACCACACCAAAAGAAGGATTAGAAATCCAAGATGCGGTGAAAGATTATATAGAAATGATTCTTGATATCGGGCGTAAAGCAGCCGAAGCCCGCAAATCAGAGTTAGAAACCCGTATTCAAAAAATGGATAAAGGTGCAGGTATCTAACAATTTTATCCTTAGCATGACACAAACTGCTCTCGATAAACTTCGGAGTTGCATACTTTCCGATGACCAAAAGATTGCCATTGGTAGTATCCTGTTTATTTGTCTAATGGCAGGAGGATTAGTAGGTTTATTTTTTGGTGGGCTTGGACCTGTTTTGGCACTAGCTGTTATCGGTGTTGCTGGAATCGCTTATCTAGTTACCCGAAGTATTCAATGGAGTATATTAGCTTTAATTGCCCAAATTATTCTGCTCCCATACGCCGCCTTACCTTTTAAGATTATATTCACTCCCACCTTCTTAAATGTGCTTTTAGGCATGCTTTTTGGAGTGTGGGTTTTGCGTATTATCACTGGCAAAGAGACAACATTTATTGCCACGCCTGTTGGTATTCCCATTTTTGCTTTTTTAGCATGGACAACTGTTACATTTATTGCTGGGCTGGCACATTCTCCTTTAACCCACAATGTTCTACGTAATTTCGCTGAAGTAATTTTAGCTGTTTCACTTTTTTTTGTCATGGTAAACCAAATCAAAGACGCTACGAAACTTGAACGAATTTCTCTCATATTTCTAGTGGCAGGATTCATTGCGGCTTTACTTGGTATCATGTTTTATATGATGCCAGAAACATTGACAATACCAATCTTGTCCAAACTTGGCATGTTTGGCTATCCAACAAATAATATCCTACATTACATTGAAGATAATCCCGAAAATCCAATGCGGGCTATTTCCACTTCAATCGACCCTAACGCTTTTGGCGGGTTACTTGTTATTTTAATGATTATTGCCGTAGCTTATTTATTTGCCAGCAAACCAATCATGCCTCGTTTTTATTTAGTTGTGATTACTGGTACAATAGCTCTAGCACTTTATCTGACTTTCTCACGTGGCTCGATGGTCGGGGTGGTGGTAGCCTTAACCGCCATGAGCCTATTACGCTATCGCAAATTACTGCTGTACATGGCAATTATTGCATTGCTCTTTCTCATCTTGCCTCAAACACAAATGTACGTTACTCGTTTTATTGAAGGATTGCAGGGAAATGATTTAGCCACTCAAATGCGATTTGGTGAATATAAAGACGCAATGATACTTATCTCACGATATCCTCTTATGGGCGTTGGCTTTACAGGTACACCTGATATTGACATTTATGTAGGAGTGTCGAATTTGTATCTGCTCATTGCAGGACACACAGGAGTGGTGGGGTTAGGATTATTTCTTATTGTGAACATCGTATTTTTTATAACCGTGTTTCAACGATGGCAACACATGCCACATGGACATTATTTAGAAACACCTTTACTTGGTTATACATTGGCAATTTTCGGGGCAATGGTCGGAGGGATTTTTGACCATTTCTTTTTTAATATTCAATTTACTCACCTAGTCAGCCTCTATTGGATAGTGATGGGCTTGAGCATGGCGACGGTAGAGTTTGAACACACCATGTAGAATAGACATCTAGCCTGTCCTACACTTTTTCTCTAAAAACTTTGTCAAAGCATGAGCAGGCATGGGAGGACTAAACAAAAAACCTTGAGCCTCATCACAATTTTGAGAACATAAAAAAGCTAGTTGTTCTTCTGTCTCTACTCCTTCAGCAATCACGCTTAATTTCAGCCCATGTGCCATCATAATAATTGCTTCTGTAATTATTTTACCTCTATCTGTCAAATCACTGATAAAAGATTTGTCGATTTTCAAACGATGAAATGGCAGCTGATTTAAGTGTGTCAATGAAGACCCAATTCCAAAATCATCAGCAGAAATTTGGATTCCCTCTTTAACCAAAGCATTCATTGTGCTTACAATCGATTTGGCATCTTGTGGCAATGTTTGTTGAATAATGTCAATCTCAATCGATTGAGGAGGCAAGTTAGTTTGATTGAGAACTTTATTGAGCAATTTCAACAGGTGCGAATCTTCCAATTGATGGGGAAATAAATTGACCGATGCTCTAAGGGCTGTATATCCCATTTCATGCCATATCGCAAGTTGACTATATATTGTTTCTAACACCCAATCACTTATAGGCATAACCAGCCCACTTTCCTCAGCGACAGCCATGAAACTGCTTGGCTTAAGCAAACCATGTTCGGGATGTTGCCATCGCAATAATCCTTCTACGCCGACAATATTTTTATCCTTCAACGATATGATTGGTTGATAGTATATCTGAAATTCTTTTTGTTCCAGTGCCTGTCTCAATTCACCTTCCAAACGAAAACGA
>NBMH01000201.1 GCA_002084875.1 Anaerolineaceae bacterium 4572_78
GTCTGACTTGGTGACAAGTCTAAAACTAATAGCACAATTGCTACGAACAAAAATGTTAATATAAGAGTTAATCGTTTCATCGATGCACCTTTTGTAAATAATTACTTTTTAGAAAATTTAATTTTATTATAGCATGGGAAGCTAAGAGATAAAAATTGTAAGATAGAAAATGAAAGTTAGAAGTTACGGTTTCCGCTTTACAATTCCTTGTTATACATTTGCAATTTTGAATAAATAAATGTATAATAAACACTTAGAAATTCAATTTCTACATTGATACACTTTTCAGTAGCTACCATGACAGAAAACTCATTTCAAGATAGGCTTTATTTCCCTTTTGTTATCAATGTCCGCCATGATGGAATACCGCTATTATCACATGGTCAAAAAAGTATTGAACCATTTTTAATTAAAACCAATGGAGAAAAAATATCACTCATGCCAAACGATACAGAAATTCTTGAGCCATTACAATTAATCATCATCAAAGCAAAGCGTTCATTGCGTGCGGGTAAAAATTTGTATGATGATGGTGATTATGATTTTTCAGCTTCACGGTCATACTACGCTGTTTTTTATGGTGTAGAAGGTATACTTTTAACTAAACAATTGACCCCATCCAAACATATAGCGGCGATTAGATTGTTTAACCAATATTTTGTCCATACAGGAATTTTTCCTAAATCTTATAATAATTTAATTAACTTGCTTTTTCAAGGCAGGCTTGATGCCGATTATAACAAGAAAATTGGTATTATCCCTGAAGCAAAAGCCGAATTTCATCTGAAGGTAGCCGAAGAAATCTTAACGGCTATTATAAGTTATTTACAGGAACAGTATCCTGATTTAGAGGAAATGATAAAAGTTTGACAGACCATATTTGAAAATAATGAGGATAATTATGTCTGCTCGTGAACGCATTAGACAACTAATTGAACGTTGGTTTTTAACCGAACCATTGCTTTTTTCACTTTGGACAACACATAGTCTTACCATTGAGCCGCGTATTCGTACTATTCGGGTGCGGCATGGCAAAATCGAATATAACCCTGATTTCATTAACGGTCTCAATAAACGTAAGCTTGACATGGTATTGCGTTGTGAGGCAGTGCGGATTTTACTCAAGCATCCATATAGCCGCCGCAAAGAAAATTCTAACTTTACTTACACCGCTAGTAATATCACCTTGCAAGAATATCTCAAAACAGAATTACCCTTGCCTTTTGCTAAAGATGTTTTTGGTAGCGATAAATTTGACCAACAATACTTTGAATTTTATTATTACAAATTGCAAGAATTGGCTGACCAAATTGCTATTGAATCTTTAAGCAACAATGGCATGACAGGAGGGCATGCTTCAAGTTCAGGAAAAAAATCATCTCAAGCAAAGTCTGACGATGGAACAGGTGGAGAACAAAGAGATAAACATGATGAGCAATCTATTGATGACATAGGTGAGAGTGATGATAGCAAGACAACAAATAGCGATAGTGACCATGACGAAGGAAAAGAAGAATCAGCCATGTCTGAACAATCTCCTTTAGAACAATATGCAGACGCAGAATCATGTGGCAAAGAAAATACTCAAGATTGGGATAGAGATGAACTGCTCGGAGACCGAATCAATGAAAAAATCAGTACTGCTCAAGACACTAATAGCTGGGGAACTGTAGCGGGAAAATTACGGGAATTTATTTTAGCTAACCTGAAACCCAAACTAGATTATCGAACAGTGCTACGTCAGTTTCGGGCAAGTATTTTATCTGTCAACCGTATTCTGACACGCATGAAGCCAAGTAGACGATACGGCTTTCTTTACATGGGAAGCCGCCGTGATTTCACAACACGCCTTCTTTTTGCAGTTGATGTCAGTGGCTCAATCGGCAGTGAAGATTTAGAACGTGGCTTTTCGATTATCAATCAGTTTTTCAAGTACGGTGTGGAATCAATTGATGTCATTCAATTTGATACTGAAATTAAAGGCAAACCACTTTCATTAAAGAAAGCTCGCTACACAATTAAAGCTTTGGGGCGTGGCGGCACCGATTTCAGACCTGTCATGGAGTACATTGATGAACAGCGAAATTACGATGGACTCATCATCTTCACTGATGGTTATGCCCCTATTCCCGCCAAACCCAAAAATAGAAAAACACGTATCATGTGGCTTTTTAACAACGAAACTAACTATCAGTTTATGCATCAAGCGTTAAAATCGATTGGTAAGGCGGCTTTTCTTAAGGAAGACTGATGCATGGCAAAAATAAAGTAATTATTCACTCCCCGTCTTGTCAGTAAACCCAGGTCTTGGTACAAAATGTTACTTTATGACCTTCACAAGTATAGAATATATCCTAAATTTACATAATACATAATTTTGTGGTATAATAAAATAATACGCAATTATTCATTCCCCTTGATGCTATGCTACAGCACAGTAATGCACCACGACATCCGTGCCATGTGTATAGGGTCAACACAGAGCATCTAGGCATGCGTTACAACACAAAGCATTTGAACATAGATTAAAATAGTCATGTTTCCAAGAAGTCCGACTTTTTGAAAACATCGGATTTCTAAGACTAAGGAATAGTGATGAAACAATTAAGTACTCTACCGATTATCAGAACAATATTAAAACAAAGAAGTTTAAAAAGTAAAATAACAATTCCAATTATGATGTTGTTATTAGTTAATATATTTATTAGCATTGGAGTAAGTATTAGAATTACCCGCAATGCACTGGCAGAGCAATTAACATCAGACCTTGTTTCCCACACCGATACCAATACCATATTACTTCAATCGTACTTAAATCAGGTCAGAAATACAGCTATAAATTTAGCGATTATTGCTGAAACAGCGACCTTTGCTGAAGAGAATGTGCATGATACTATTAAAAAGATTATCAATCGCAACTACTACATACATGGAATTAGCGTTGCCTATGAACCGTACCAGTTTAAACCCTTTACCAAAAATTGGGCAGTACATTATCATTGGACGGCAGAAGAAAAACTGGAATTAGTCGAAATAGGCAATGACAATTATTTTGAAACGGATTGGTATGCTATAGCAAAAGAAAACAGAAGGCCTGTATTGTCCCCACCACACCAGGAAAAAGAAGATTTTGTCCATGTTGTAACCTGGAGTGCTCCCTTTTTTGATGATGACGAAAATGTAAAAGGTGTTATTGCTATCGATATTTCTTTAATCGAACTAAATGAAACTGTTCGTGGTATTAATGTTGGGCAACGTGGTTATGCCTTTTTGATAAACAAACAAGGTATAATTTTAGGAATTGGAGAAAATACAGGAAAACATCAATATTTAATAGAGGATGGACTGCAAACTTTTCAGGCGGTTAAATCTACGGGATGGCAAGGGCTTATCAGTGAGATGCAAACGGGTCAGGGTGGTTTTGCCAAAGTTACTGATGCACAACATGTCCCTGTGTTTGTGGCATATCGTCCAATTGGCTTGGATACGGGCTTGTCACTAGGCTTGGCTTTTCCTGAATCTGAAATTTTTCAACCAGCAAATGAATTACGCAGTATCCTTTTAATTGTTGCTATAGTTACTATAATTATTTCAGGGATTTCGCTATATTGGTTTACAGATAATCAAATCGGTAAGCCGCTCACGCTATTGGCAAATTATACTCGGCGATTTTCTAGGGGAGATTTACGTTTAGATGCGGGCAAACAAATAAGACCGATTATCATTGAAACGAAGGATGAATTAGAAGAGCTTGCTAACGCCTTTAATCAAATGTCGGCTGAACTCTCCCAGACGTTTGCCAGTTTGCATGAACACTCGGAAGAACTGGCACGAAAGAATGAAGCGTTACAACACATGGACAAGCTCAAAGATGAGTTTTTGGCAAACACGTCTCATGAGTTACGAACTCCCTTAAATGGTATCATCGGTATTGTGGACTCCATGCTGGCGGGAGCGGCGGGGAAATTGACTAAAATCCAAGAAAAAAATCTATCTATGGTAACTGCTAGTGGACATCGTTTGACAAATTTAATCAATGATATTCTTGATTTTTCTAAGTTACGACATCAAGATTTAGTTTTACATCTCAAGCCGATGCACCTGCGCCCGATTGCGGAAGTAGTTTTGAACTTATCAGAAATGCTGGTTGATACCAAGCCAGTTACATTAACTAACAGTGTTGACCCCGAACTGCCATTAGTTGAAATAGACGAAAATCGAGTCAAGCAAATTCTTCATAATCTGGTTGATAATGCCATCAAGTTTACCCATGAAGGGCAGGTTGAAATTTCTGCCCATGTGGAAAAAGAATACATGGTAGTAACAGTTTCGGATACAGGTATTGGCATTTCAGCTGATAAACTTGAAAGCATATTTGGGGCATTTGAACAAGGCGACAGTTCTATCGACCGCATCTATGGTGGCACAGGTTTAGGCTTGGCTATCACTAAATATTTAGTCGAACTACATGGCGGAAAAGTTACCGTTGAATCTGAATTGGAGCAAGGCTCACAATTTATTTTTAGTCTGTTAGTTTCTGATGAGATTCCCAAAGAAATAGAAATAACCTCAGAAGTATTACCTGTCTCACATACGACAGCTTATATTGATATTGTAGGTGATGATATTGAAGATGATATTGAAAACGAACTGCCTATTGAAGACATAAACTTAACCCCCGCAGAAGATGTGGAATTTCATATTTTAGTGGTTGATGATGAGCCAATAAATATCCAAGTATTGACTAATCAATTATCATTACAAAAATATAATGTAACCTCTGCCTCAAGTGGCATGGAAGCATTAGAATTAATCAATGAACAGCCTGACCCATTCTTTGATTTAGTTGTGTTAGATGTTATGATGCCTCGCATGTCGGGCTATGAAGTGTGTCATGAAATTCGCCAGCGTTATCCTGTCAACGAGTTACCAGTGATTATGTTGACCGCCAAACATCATATCATGGATTTAGTAGCAGGGTTTAACGCAGGAGCAAATGATTATCTTGCTAAACCATTCTCACGACTGGAGTTATTACTCCGAATTCGTACTCATTTGCAATTGACCAATCTTCGTGAAATCAATGCCAGTAAAGACCGATTTTTCTCCATCGTTGCTCATGATTTAAAGGGACCGTTTCAACCTGTTTTGGGCTTTTCACAATTATTGGCTGAAATGGCATCAGAATTTAGTCAAGAAGAAATAGAAGAAATGTGTACTAATATTAACAAATCGGCTCAAGGCGTGTATGACCTACTAGAAAATTTACTTCAATGGTCTCGCGTTGAGCGCGGGCGCATGCCTTATGACCCGATGGTGATTGATTTACAAAGCATGACTCAAAGTATATTTAACTTGTTAGAAGCTAATGCTACTAGTAAAAACGTGTCATTTCATAATCAAGTTGAGCCAAGCATGCGAGTTTATGCTGATGAAAACATGCTTAAAACCGTCATTCGTAATTTGACAACCAATGCCCTTAAGTTTACACCAAATGACGGTAGCATAACCATATCAAGTATTCTCCATGAAGCTGAAACAAATTCAGACAACACGCCACCCGAATCTACCATGCTTAGTCAGTACACCGATGGTAATGTTGTTGAGGTTTCTGTGGCGGATACAGGCGTTGGCATTAATGAAGAAAACTTGAGCAAGCTATTTAGGATTGACCAGGTCCCCATGTTTAACGATTCGGCTGAATTAGAATTTTTAGCTGAACTTGGACTTGAAGGCTAGGGTTGTCAAAGCTATTTATCGATAGGATTATCTTTATCCCCAAAAGAAATAACTTGGGTTATATTAACAACTATATCTTTTTGATTTGGGTCGCCTTGTGAAATCATCGTTACAGTAGTTTCTTCTGACATGTCTGCTGTGGCAGTCACTGGAATTGTAACGAGTACAGTCAAATGCATGTTTTGACCAGGTATTAAATTTGGAGTTTGATTAATACTTTGTGTCGTAGTAAAACCAAGTTTCCTTGTTATCTCAATCTGAAAAGAATCGGTTACACTTCCTACATTTGTTATGGTATGATTATAGGTGATAGTCTCCCCCGCAAAGCCAATTTCAAAGTTATTCAATGCCATAATTTCTGCTCTGAAAAAACGTTCGATTGTTGTTTGATTACTGGCAGTATCGTATTTACTGGGGTCTTGTTGTGATGTGGCGGTTACAACGGTGGTATCTACTAAACCCGCTCTGACAATTTGTGGAGGAATAATAGTAATATCTAAAACCGTACTACTGTTACCAGAAAGCGAAATTGTAGTTGATTTTGGATTAACCGTAAAGCCTGCACTACTGAAAGTTGTGATGTTAAATGTATCATCATTAGCAGAAATATTGGTAACGGTATGTGGGTAGGTGACGTATCCATCTGACCCAAGACTACTTATCCAGTCTCCTTCGATGATAACCCCCGCTTGGATGGGGGTTGGAGTTGGCGAAGAGGTATTTGTTGGAATCGGGGTTGCCGTTGGTGTGTTTGTCGGTGTGTTAGTTGGTGTGTTAGTTGGTATAGGTGTTGGTGTAAATGTGTAGGTTGGTGTTCGTGTTGGTGTAAATGTATAGGTTGGTATTCGTGTTGGTGTCCATGTGGGTGTTGATGTAGCGGTAGGAGTTGGCGTTTTTGTTGGAGTTGGTGTAAATGTAGGAGTTGGCGATGGAATCGGTGTTACGGTTGATGATGGAATAGGTGTTATGGTTGACGATGGAATCGCTGTTACGGTTGACGATGGAATAGGTGTTGGAAATGTGATGATGGTTGGCAAAAGCGTAGCAGTTGGTAAAAGAGTTGTGGTCGGCAACGGCGTAGTAGTTGGCATGGGGGTAACACTCGGCATGGGTGTTGATGTGGCAACAGGTGTAGGTGGTTCAGGAGTCGGTGGTTTAGGAGTCGGCTTCGTAGTAGGTTCGCCACGAGGTGGTTTATTATCATCATCACCATTTTCTACACCATCAAAAATGGTAGGCATTGCTGTGGGAATTGTAGTAAAAATCGGGGCAGGTGTAAATGTAAATGTAGGACGCGGCGTATTGGTTACAGTTGGCGTCGGCATGGGTGGCAGTGGTGTTGGAGTCATTGATGGTGTCGGAGTTGTAGGTAAATCAACAATTGCAAGCGGAACGGGAATAGTTGCTTCTTCGGGAATAGGTTGATGCGGCTCAGGTGTAATTAACAAGGCTGCCGCATCGGCTGTAGCAGTAACATCTAATCCTGGTAAAATAACGCCTAATGTTTTCTCCTCTTCTTCATGGCTATAATCGGCGGTAGACTCTGCTTTAACTACGGTTGGGATGGTTGAATTGTAGGCAACTATAATTGCTACTTCTGATGAAGCAAGTGGACAAATTATAGAACAAATTAGAATAATAATGACCAACCATACCGAAGAGTATTGACGATTAAGTTTTTTAGCCTTTCCGAAAACATCATGTAAATTCATAAACTATGTGCTTGAGTGGGTTAGACCTGACATGTTTTAAAAACCTGGCAGGTCTGAATCAGGCGATATAAAACAAGGAATCGTAAAACTAAATGTGCTACCCTTATCTATTTCGCTTTCGTACCAAATCTTTCCGCCATGCACATTGGTAATGGCTCGTGCCAGATAAAGCCCTAAACCTAGCCCTCGCGTTTCATAAAAATCTTCATGCAAAGCCCGCACAAAACGCTCAAAAATCGATTGTTCTTCTCGTTCAACAATACCGACCCCGCTATCTTTGATGTCAATCTGGGCAAAATCCCCTTCCTTGAAAGCGTACACATCAACACGCCCACCAGGACGATTATATTTGGAAGCATTATCTAACAAATAATCAAATATCTTTTGTAATTGCACCTCATCTCCTTCAACCATCATATTCTCATCAACAATATGCAGAGTAAACGTTATTTCTCTCTCTTCCATGATGGATTCCCATTTTCCCTCTACATCACACAACAGGTCATCCAAAGTAAAGTCATATTTGTCAATCCCCAATTCACCAGCTTCGATTTCGGTCATATCAATAACTGTGGTAATTAAGTTATGCAAATCATCAGTACTCATGGCGATTTTTTGTAGGAGGTCTACTTGATTCTCTGGCCATTGTCCCATACTAAACATCTGTAGAATTTGAATGTAGCCCTTAATCACAATAATTGGAGTACGTAATTCATGTGAAATGTTACCAATAAATTCATCTTTAAGTCTTTCATTCTCTACTTCTTTGGTAATATCTCGCAATACAACTACAGAACCAAGTATTTTGTTATTTGTAGTTATGACAAGCGAAGCAATAGTATCAATAGTTCGTTTACCGATTGTAAGCCGTTTCAGTTGGTCATGAGTTTCTGTTCCATGTGTGGATGTATCTAGTTCTGTTATTTGTTTCAATTCAGCTTCATCGGTGGCATCTGCTAAAATTCGTTCTGCGGCAGGGTTCTTTTCAATAATGACCCCCGTTAGGTCATGCACTAATACTCCATCAGCAATACTGGTCAAAATCGCCCTAATTTTACTTGCCTCGTTTTCCATCAATCTAAGTAAGTCCTCAAGTTCACTAGTGCGTTGTTCCAGTTTAGCTGTCATTATATCAAACGATTTAGCCAAATGCCCTATTTCATCTATGGATTCAATTCCTGTACGTTGCGTTAAATCTCCTGCGGCGATGGAGGCTGTAGTGTGAACCAAGCGGAGAATCAATGTAAGCACTCGGCACACCTACCGAGTATATTCCTACAGATTGACCTCGCAACTCAAATAAACTAAAAGTCAAAGTGTACTCAATGCCTGTGATATTGATTTCTTTTTTGTGGGTTTGTCGTTCCCTATCATTCCATACTTTCCTGACATCTATCTTTTGTGCCAATAATTTTTGAGCATCCTGGCTATTTTTATCAAAAGTTGTTTCGATAACATTTCCTTGCAGGTCATATAATGTCAGATTAGCCAATGATTTAATTTGAAGGTCTTTCATCGCCTTTTTGATGTACATGCCAATTAAGACAACTCCTACCACCTTGTCATCATCTAGGACATGTCCAACAGTATACAGTATTGATTTTTCAAGGTTGTCCCTGTCAATTGCCAATATTGTAAACTTATCGCCAAAATCATCTACTTCTCCCGCTAAGACTTGTCGAACTTGTTGCCAATGAAGGTAGCTTACCCCCTGCACCACAGGTTCTAACAAAGCGTCTGAAGTTAATGAACGCCAAAACCCAACTGTCTCAACACCTTCATCGTTAAGTATCACTATGGCATCTATATGAGGATTATTAATGATAATAGGATTGACCAGTTCTTGTAATTTTTCATAGTCGGCATTTTGTAAATTTAGTCCTACCCCTTCAGTAAGAGATGTATGACGCAACACGGATAATCGTTCTTCTTCTTGGTCAACAACTCCATCAGCAACTACCTGACTAGCACCAATAAGCCTATTATCTAATCCTTCTTCGATGGAATCGGAAACCAAATAAGTAACAATGTAAGCTCCAGCAACACCAACAATCAAGATAAGCATAAAGTAGGGTAATAATATTTTTGTTCGGATACTAGAAGTTAAAAATTTTAATATAGTTTGGACACTGGACATCAAATATTTTAACATGTTTTAATGTTATGTCGTAGCTACCACATTTGATTTAAAATTGTGTTGTACCAAGTAAATTCCGATGCCTAAAAATACAAATCCAACAATGAAACCACTAAAATCACTAATCACTTCGCTTATCAATTCCCATTGACTGCCAAACGTGTAGCCTAATCCACCATAAAGCAAAATCCATGTCAATTCTCCCAAAATATCATAACCCAGAAATCGCCACAGTGAACAACCACTTCCTCCAGCAATAAGATTGGTTGGTACCGCTAATGGAGTCAACAACCAACGTGTTAAAAAAATAGCTATACCTCCACGTTTTTCAAATGTTGCTGCTGCGGATTGCCATGCGGGTGAATGATTGATTTGTTTTTGGACCCAACCACTTGCCAAACGTCCCATGATATAACCAAAACTATCCCCTGTAATTGCTCCTAGCAATCCCAAACATGAAGTCGTAAACCCATCTAATGCCCCTTGCCGAATAAATGCCCCAGCGGCTAAGACAAAAAATGTGCCTGGTATTGGTATACCCAACGCACCAAGAAAGAGTGCTACTCCAAATACAGGAGACCCATAAGTAATTACCCATGTTAAAAATAAATCTGTCACTGAAAGTTCATCCATCTTCTACCTCCGTCGTGGTGGGATTTTCGATGTGATACTCGTCAATAGCCTTGTAGATAGCTTCTTCAAAACGAATATCACCATGATATATTTTCCTCAAATCATGCAAAAATACATCTTCATTTCCTTCAGCAGGGATACCAATTTTTTCAAAAATATATTCTTGAGGTACACCTGCCGCATTTGAAATATAATGAACGGTCATCCATTTATCAATCTCATCAATTCCAGTAGCGACAGGGGTTTGTTGATAAGCCTCAATCGCCTCTTGTACTGCTCGGACAACGGGCGGTGGATTGCCGCTACTTTTTTCCCATTCTCCAAAATCAAAGCGTAGATTTAGTTCCACCAAATCTCTATCTAAGTTTCGCCTATCGTAAGGAATATTTAGTTCATAAAGGATGTATTCTTCAGGTACAGCATAAGCAATCGCAATATAACGAACTGTCATCCATGGACGAATTGCCGATACATCTGTTATGCCAGGTTGCAACCCTTGTGTTTGCAAACGAACAAATGAACGAACAAAACGTAGACCAAAATAAGTTATGAGGATAACCCCAAATGCGACTAATCCGATTGATACAATTTTAGAAGAGTTGTTTTTTAGTTTTTGTAGCATGATGATGTTAAGGGTAATTATTCACTCCTTCTTTTGTTAGCAGACCAAAACCCCTTCCCCTGCGAAGGAATGGTTATTTTAGCACCAATATAAAAAATGGTCAATACTGAATTAGTTGTTTCATTTATGCACGTTTTTTAGTATAACTTGACGAAGGAATTGCGTAGAGGTATAATATACTCTTTAAGAGTGGAGTTCATAATGGGCACAAAAATAAAAAAAGCAATTCAGTCTCAATCACTTTACACCGTAGGTGAAGAAATCGCCAATAGTATAACGCATGGTATCGGAGCGATTTTAAGTTTAGCGGGATTGACTATGTTAGTTTTGTTGGCAAGTTTATTTGGCACAGTCTGGCATATTGTTGGCTTTAGCATTTATGGTACTACGCTTTTCTTAATGTACCTCATATCGACTTTGTATCACAGCTTTTCCCAACCGCGTGTCAAACGTGTATTTCGGATAATGGATCATGCTTCTATCTATCTTCTAATTGCAGGCACATACACTCCTCTTTTTCTTATCCCCATGCGTAGTTTTTTCGCCTGGATAATTTTAGCCATCGTGTGGGCTTTGGCTATAAGTGGTATAATATTTAAGATATATTTCGTCGGACGCTTTGAGGTCGTATCTGTCATATTTTATATATTGATGGGCTGGTTGGGAGCAATAACTCCTGCATCACTGTTAGATAGAATGCCCGAAGGAAGTCTAGGCTGGATATTAGCAGGCGGAATTGTCTACACTGTCGGTGTACTTTTCTATAGCTTACATAAAATCCCATACAATCATGCAATTTGGCATATCTTTGTGATAGGTGGCAGTTTTTGCCATTATTGGGTCATGCTTATTTATATTTTAGATTGGACTAGCAAAATTTGATAGAAGTCAATTTATGGAACATCATCATCACCATTATCATCATTCACATGGCAGTACAGATAATATCAAAACTGCCTTCTTTCTCAATTTTGGGTTTACCATCTTTGAAATAATCGGTGGGCTGTGGACAAATAGCGTTGCCATTTTATCCGATGCCTTGCATGATTTGGGCGATAGCTTTTCGCTGGGCATGGCTTGGTATTTGGATAACTATTCCAAAAAAGGCAAGGATAGAAAATACTCCTATGGCTACACTCGATTTTCGTTGTTAGGGGCATTGATTAATGCTATCATACTTATCAGCGGCTCACTTTTCATGTTATCGGTATCAATCCCACGCTTCATGAATCCCGAACGTTCAAATGCACAGGGCATGGTATTATTTGCTCTAGCAGGGGTCACCGTCAACGGCATAGCTTTCTTACGCCTTAAGGACGACCGCTCCATGAATTCTCAAATGGTAGCATGGCATCTGTTGGAAGATGTGCTTGGTTGGGTGGCAGTTTTGATTGTCGGGATTACTCTTTTATTCGTTGATATTCCTGTCCTTGACCCCATTCTGTCCATTTTGATTACCTTGTATATATTGTACAATGTCATCGGCAACCTTAGAAAAACGATGGATTTATTTTTGCAGGCAACCCCTCAAGATGTTGACCTTGAAAAAATCGAAAATACATTATTGGCAATTGAGGGAGTACAGTCTATGCATGATACTCATGTTTGGTCACTTGACGGCGACCATCACGTCTTGACCACACATTTAGTCATCAACCAAGATGCGACTAGAGAAAACGTACTATGTATCAAGCGAGACAGTAAAGCCTTAGCTGATGAATGGCATTTACAGCATATCACTATTGAGGTGGAATACGAAGATGAAGATTGCCAAATGAGAGACGAGGTATAGCAATGATTGGATTATTATTAAAACTGCCATTGTATTGGATTTATCGGCGATTTGGAGCGAAAGATTGCTGGAGCGAAAAAGCGAATGGGACAAAACATTTGCTAAAATCGGTCGTAGCCCATTATACATTACCTTTACTGGTGGCGAGCCATTCCTCCGCAAAGATACAGCCGACATCGTGATTTCAGCCTACAATCATTGTCGTCCAAACGTCATAACAATTCCTACCAACGGCATATTAACTAAGCGTGTTTTACAGCAAGTAGAAAACATCTGTGAAAACTGCACCAAATCTAAAATTGGCATCAACCTCAGTTTAGATGCAATCGGTGAGGAGCATGACAAAATTCGGCGGGTACCTGGCAACTGGAAAAAAGCCATGCAAACTTGGCAGGGCTTGAAACAGTTGCAAAAAAGGTATGATAACTTAGTTCTAACAACGCATACCGTTATCTCAAAGTATAACATTGATACATTTTTTGAGATTTATGAGGGATTGCAATTTTTAGAGGCGGATAGCTTTATCACCGAAATTGCCGAAGAACGAGTCGAGCTAGATACCATCGGTTGGGACATCACTCCCACCGCTAAAAAATATGCTCCCATCGCCGATTTTCTAAGTGAGAAGGCGAATCAATCTCCAGCTAAAGGAATTGCTAAATTAACACAGTCCTTTCGTTCACAATATTATCAACTAGCAAAACAAACTTTGTACAAAGGTCGCCAAATAATTCCTTGTTATGCTAGTTGGGCAAGCTGTCAAATAGCACCCAATGGTGATGTGTGGAGTTGTTGTATTCGAGCCGAATCGGTTGGCAATATGCGTGAGCATGATTATGATTTGCGACCGATTTGGCAAAGCCATGACATGGCAAAATTACGAAAAAGCATCTATAACCAGGAGTGTGCATGCCCGATGGCAAATGCTAGTTATGCTAACATGATTCTTCATGTACCGACTGTCATGAAGGTGATAATCAACACCTTGACTCGTTAGCCCAGTCATAGAACTCAACATGTACAAAATCATCATCACAAAGTGGACATATTTCATCCTACTTGGACTAGCAAATATCTGTTTAATTATTCCTGGTTTACGGCTACTTGGAGCAGTGGCAATAGCCTTCATCATGCCAGGTTGGGGATGGGCAAATAAATTGCTATCAGGCAAACAATCAACCGAGTCTAATTTCCTAGCCCACTTCGCCCTAAGTGTTGCCCTAAGCTTCAGCATGACCACAATTAGCGTATTGGCATTGCATTACATGCCAGGCTCCATTTCATTTTGGGCATTACTAATTTTGCTCAACATCATGGCAATATTACCATTTACATTCGGCGATACGACCGTTTCAATCAGTCCCTCATTTCCTCCCATAGGCTTAATTATAATCATTCTCATTGCAGTATTGCTTCGCTTTTCAAACTTAGGATACAGTGAATTTCAAGGAGATGAGGCACTTGCTCTAATATTTTCCGCTGAAGCAATCGAAGGACACGAAGATGCCCTTTTCCTGCGAGGCAAGGGTCCTGGTGAACTATTACCAACAATTGCCATGTGGCGATTTATTGGCACAATCTCCGAAGCAACTGCCCGCATGCCGTTTGCCATTGCAGGAATGATGAGTATTATTGCCATGTACCTTTTAGCGGAAAAAAAACCATCTACTATTGCCCTTCGAAAGAGGAGGGAAGGCAAACCCCACCCCCTGGCCCTCCCCTTCGAGGAGAGGGGAGACTCTTGTTCCCCTCCACTTCAAGGAGAGGGGAAGTTCTTGTTCCACTCGCCCTTTGGGAGGGGGGCTGGGGGGGAGGGCTTATTCGCCACAGGCTTATTTGCTTGTAGCGGGTTGATGGTCGGATTCGGTCGCATCGTACAGTATCAAACTATTGTGGTTTGGATGTCCATTTTATCATTGTGGGCATGTTGGCAATGGCAGGAAAGGGAACAAAAACGATGGGCATTTGTGTCGGGATTATTTCTAGGAATAGGATTGCTGGCTCATTACGATGCCATCTTAGTGATACCTGCTTTGGCATGGATGGCATTAAGCATCAAACCTGACAGATTTTTAAAGTCTGTCAGGTTTATTATCATGTCAGTAGCTTTATGGTTATTTGCATTTTTAGCCACCACACTTTTATTTTATATTCCTTACTACCTCGACCCCCAAATCAGTCAAACAGGAAGTTATCTCAGTGAACGAATTGGCGATGGTTCACTCACGAACAACCTTTATCATTTCCTGACTTTTAATAGTTTTTATAGTTCATTTTATTACACATTATTCATGGGAATATTGCTAATTTGTTTTATCGGTTGGCAATTGCGGCATATCAAGTGGCTTGCTATTTTATCAGTTGCCATGATGATTATGATAGCCATGTCACCATCGATGTTTGGAAATTGGACGGGCATACCACTTGCTTTAATTTTACTGACAGTATTTATTTCACCACACATGACACAATATCAGCGAGTGATTTTAATCTGGTTCGCGGTGCCATTTTTAGGCTACAACTTCTTAGTGGCTAAACCACTAACGCATATTTACACAGTCATTCCAGCATGGTCGCTATTAGTTGGTCAGATTTTCATACCTGACAGTGCGACAAAGAAACCATATCTACATGGAGCGTCAAAGTTTGCTTTGACAATGCCTCGCTTCATCTATTTTACCATTTCTTATGTTCTACTTGCATTATCTTTTGTTTACCTCTGGAACGCATTTCTCAGAACCGATACCGAATTTCTCAACGATTATCCTCAAGCAAATATCCCCATCTATTGGACACCATACCCCAAACCCGATACAGGCTTTTTTGGATTTGTTCACAAAACAGGTTGGAAATCAGTAGGGGCGTTAATTGCTGATGGCAAATTGCATGGCGATTATGGAAGTAACGAAGAGCAAGATGTGACAAGTTGGTATACCCGTCATGCAGAGCGAGCTTGCGATTTCGGTGCCGAGTTTTATTTTATTGCCGATGATTTGGTTGATGAAGTCCGATTGGAAAATGATAACTTTGCTGACCATGCCATTATCGGCGAATCACACCTAGCGAATGAAAAGGGTTTACAAATTTGGCAACGAAAACCGACCACATTATATTTTGGCGAATTAAATCATCATGAATTTGCCAGACGATTTGACAAAACGGCAACACCTGATATGTTCGCTCGCAAACCGCAATGGGAGCATGCCATCGATGCTAATTTTGCAGGTCTCATTCGATTGCATGGCTACGATGTGAACGTATATCGGGCATATCCTGGCGGGCGGATTTTATTAACCTTATACTGGTCAGCACTTGTTCCCATCGAGCCGAGTTACAAAGTGTTTGTTCATCTTGATTCGGATAAAAAATATGCTCAAGCCGATGGGTTGCCTGCATGTCACAGCTCCCCGACCAATCTGTGGCGAGTAGACCAAATCATCACGGACTATCATGCCTTAAGCATTTCTGTCGATACACCTTTAGAAAAGTTGCCACTTGTAATTGGCTGGTATCAGCCACAACAAGGAGAACGATTAGATATTTTAGATGTGGCTGGCAATCCTGTTGGAGTTAGCATGACATTAACCGATGTAATTATTCGCCACAAACCCCACACTTCAAGCATCCCGAAGGTGGACATGCTCCCGTGAGCTCATTTCGTAATGCCCGTTTGAATTCCCAAGTGAAATACAAATTTGTAATACCAGTATTTACAACCTGCCATGGCAATCGCTCATCCATATCACGCTCTCGTAAAAATTCATGTTCCGTTAGATTTTCATGTGCCAATGCCGTTTGCCATGCATGAATAGATGTTTTTTGCATGCGGGCTAAAACTCGTCCAAGACGACGGTCTCCTCTAGCTAATACTCCTTCTATGCGTGCCCATGCGGGGCTATCAGACCTTACGGTAACGCCATGTGGATTTAGTCGTCCTGTTAAATAGGCAATTCGATGTTTAATCGTTTCGGGGTCGGTCATGGCTGACCATTGAAAAG